>DUNA01000046.1 GCA_012839605.1 Bacteroidales bacterium | reverse complement strand
CGGAAGAACTTAGAAGTACGCTCAGCGGGGAAGGAGACAACTTGGGGGCTTTGTTGAAAATCAATTCGGGAGCCGGTGGAACGGAAAGCAATGATTGGTCCGGTATGCTGATGCGGATGTATACGCGTTGGGGAGAAAGGAACGGGTATACCGTCAGGGTACACCATGTGTTGGAAGGAGATGAAGCCGGTATCAAATCGTGCACTTTGGAATTTGAAGGAGCATACGCCTATGGCTATTTAAAAGCGGAAAACGGCGTACACAGAATGGTCAGGATTTCACCGTTCAACGCGCAAGGAAAAAGACAGACTACGTTTTCATCTGTTTTTGTGTATCCGGCCGTTGACGATACCATAGAAATAGAAATCAATCCTTCTGATTTGGAGTGGGATACATACCGTTCGAGCGGAGCCGGCGGACAGAATGTGAACAAAGTAGAAACGGGAGTACGAGTCCGTCACATTCCAACGGGGATAGTTGTGGAGAATACAGAATCCAGAAGCCAATTTGACAACAGGCAAAATGCATTGAGGATTCTCAAATCGCATTTGTATGAAAAGGAATTGGAGAAAAGGAGAGAAAAAGAATCGGAGTTGGAAGGTCAAAAAAAGAGAATTGAATGGGGATCTCAGATTCGTTCTTATACGCTCCATCCGTATAAAATGGTAAAGGACCACCGTACAGGCTATGAAGCCTCTGATACGACGGCTGTTCTGGATGGAGATCTGCAAGGCTTTATTCAGGCCTATCTCATGGATGGTGTTGCCCATGGCACTTAAAGTGTACAAAGCTTCTGCCGGTACGGGAAAAACATACCGGTTGACCCTAGCCTATTTGTCTCTTGTGTTGGGAAGCAAAACGTATTTTGACCCGTATTCTTTTTATGGCGTCTTGGCGGTAACGTTTACGAACAAGGCAACCCAAGAGATGAAAACGCGTATCTTAGATACGTTGGAGCAATTGTCAACGGGCAAGACTTCTTCTATGGCAGAAGCGCTCTCACAAGAAACGGGTTTGGATCACAAAGAAATTGTGCAAAGAGCCGGTAAAGTGTATACTACCATACTTCATCAGTATTCGCGCTTTTCTGTTACCACATTGGACGCTTTTTTCCACGGCGTATTGCAGGCATTCGTATTGGAAGCCGGTCTCTCCCGTGGTTACACGGTAGATACAGATACGGAATATTTGTTGGAACAAACAGCGCGTAGGATTGTGGCTCGTGTTCCGGGTGATGCCCATTTGTTATCTTGGTTCAAAGAATTGATTCACGAACGGCTGGCACGTACAGGAAAATGGAATACCACACGCATGCTCAAGCAAACGGGATGGCAAGCTATGCAGGAATCGTTCCGGGTTATGGGAGAATCGTTTGCTTCTATCTTGTCTGACCGTGATTTTCTGAAGCAGTATATGCAAACGTACGGACGTGTTATAGGGCATTTTGAAGACCGGATGGCTTTGTTGGGACAGACTGCACTGGACATGTTGGATGAGAACGGTTTTACCACGGCAGATTTTCCGTATAAGAATACGTCTTTTGCCGGGTATTTTAAAAAGATTGCAACAGCGCATCTTTCGGTAGGAGCATACATACCGGGTATTCGCGTATGGGACGCCGCAGAAGGAAAGGAATCGTTGTGGTATAATAAGAAAACACCTTCCGCACTTGTTGCTTTGCAGCCTGTACTGATGCCTATACTTCAGGAAATACTGGAATTCTATAAAGCAGAATACAGAACATACGCTACGGCAATTGCCATAAAAGAACAGATCCCACAAATGGGATTGCTTGCAGATATCATATCTACTACCAGGCAGATACAGGAAGAGCGTGGCACTTTGGATATAGGAGACTCTACCTATTTACTCAACCGTTTGATAGGAGACGGGAGCGTTCCTTTTGTGTACGAAAAGACGGGAAACAGATACAACTCTTTCTTGTTGGATGAATTCCAAGATACGTCTGTTTTGCAGTGGCAAAACATGCATCCTCTTGTACGTAACGGATTGTCAGAAGGGTACGATTCGTTGATTGTGGGAGATGTGAAGCAGTCCATCTACAGATGGAGGAATAGCGATTGGAGGATTTTGGGAGAATATTTAGAAAAGAACGATGTATTGACTCGTTTGGGTATGGATGTGTCTTCTTTGCAAACAAACTTCAGAAGCAGTCCGTTGATCATTCGTTTTGTCAATCAGCTTACAGAAGGTGTTTGTCAATCTCTTACTAAGACGCTGGCAGGAAAACTAGAAGAAAATACTTTTCTTCAACAACAGGATAAGGACTACTTGAGCAACATGCTAACAGCAGCCTACGAGGGCCATCTGATTGCACCTCCGGAATACAAAGAAGGCAACGTGTCCGGATGTGTAGAAGTAGCTACAATGTATGGAGTTGACAAAGAAGATGTTGAGCAAAAAGTATTGCATCGGTTGCAGGATTTGTTGCACAAACTCCTTGCGGAAGGGTATAAGCCTTCCGATATCCTTTTGTTAATAAGATCAAAAACAGATGCGCGTACTATTTCCCGTTTCTTCTTAGAGCAGGGGGATATACAATTGTTGACGGAGGATTCATTGTATGTGGTTGCTTCGCCATCTGTCAATCTAACCATTGCCCTCCTCACGTTGACTCTTTTTCCCTCAGATTTGGCTACGAAAGAAGCCGTATCTGCTATGGCAGAAGAAATGAATAAAAAAGAGGAAGCTTTGGATGAACACTTTCTTGAAAAACTGAGGCTTTTGCCGTTGCCGGATGCTTTTGAAGCCATACTCAGGCACATGGAATGGTCTTGTGACAGTGCAGCCTTTCCCTACCTTCAAGAATTGCACGATTGTGTATTGGATTTTTCTGCTAAAAACAGCGGCGGGACGTATGCTTTTTTAAAGTGGTGGCATGAGCGCGGTAAGGAAAAAATGCTTTCCACAGATGTATCACATGAGGCTATACGTATGATGACCATTCACAAAGCCAAAGGATTGGAAGCACCGGTAGTCATTATTCCTTTTTGTGATTGGGCGTTGGATTCCAGAATAGGGAGTCATACCATTTGGGCGCATGCACAGGCAGCTCCGTTTGATACCATTCCTGTTTTACCTGTGCAGTACACAGACAAGCTACAACATACTTTCTTTGCGAGAGACTACTTTTTGGAATACAGCCAACGTCTTTTGGATGCCTTGAACTTACTGTATGTAGCCGTAACAAGGGCTGAACAAGAACTGCATGTATTTCTTCCCTTTACGGGGAAAAATGCCGAGCATTCCATATCAGCTCATGTGAGAGAGGCTCTTTCTGCTATGGAACCCACAGAAGAGTGGGAAGGCGATTTGCTTTGGCGTTCTTGCGACGGTGTGATTCCCAAAAAAGGAGGTGCAAGTAAGGAGAGAGAACCGTATACGTTGCACAAGTATGAGTCGGGAAATTTTTACGAAACATTGAAATTGGCTTCAGAAGACGGTTTTGATTACGATCCGGACGATTCTATGCGCCAATGGGGTATAGTGCTCCACAAAGCCTTGTCTTTGATATACAGCAGCCATGATGTTTCTGCTGCTTTGGAGGAATTGGTCCGGCAAGGGGAATTGTCCGGCAACCCGTCGCAAGTGAAAAAGTATGCAGAAGTGATTGAGAAAAAATTGGCTGAACCGGAAATTGCCTCATGTTTTGATGGTTCTTGGACGGTAAGGAATGAACCCACGCTTTTGGGACCTTCAGGCACCATGCGCCCCGACAGGGTGATGGAAAAAGACGGCAAAGCCATCGTGTTGGACTACAAATTTGGATCTCCCGATCCCATGCATCAGAAGCAAATAAACAGGTATGTCCAGGCGTTAAAACGAATGGGTTACTCCAGCGTAGAAGGCCGTTTGCTGTATTTTTCTTTAGATGATATGACCGGCTAAGGCGCCCGTGTGTACACCGTTGCGTATGGTGTGCACTCCATTTACCCAAACATGGGGAATGCCTTTGGGGAATTGATGGGGGTTGTCAAAAGTAGCTGTGTCTATAACTTTTGCTTGATCAAAAACCACAACATCGGCCCTGTATCCCGGAACCAATAAGCCCCTGTCTTTCAAACCCAGTCGAGAAGCCGGCAGAGAGGTGATTTTTTTGACGGCTTGTGCAAAATCCATGATTTTTTCTTCTCGGCAATATTTTCCCAAAAAACGTGGGAATGTACCGTATGAGCGGGGGTGCGGCATAGTTTCTGCTAAGCGTCCTTGTGGGGAGTATACACTTCCGTCAGAGGCCGGCATACCTAAGGGGTGAGATAAGAAAAGGCGCACGTTGTCTTCAGTCATGGCAAAAACCACAATGCTCGATTGCAACCGCTCTTCTATTAGCAGGTCTCTTACAAAATCCCAGGCAGGCTTACCGGACAACCGGCTGCATTCTTCCAGATTCTTACCCATGTACGTTTCTTTATTGTGCGGTAGCGCACAAGCAGATATGAGTACGTTTTTAGCACCTCCAAAGCGAACAAAGCGGGATTGTGCATAATCTCCAAAAGCCTTTTCCGTTTTTTTGTCTTTCAGTCTATGGAGCACATCGTCTGTGGAACCTTGCCTTCCATCCAACGGAATAAAACTGCTCAGACCTGTTGAAAAGGCAATGTAAGGATACCGATCAAAAGCCACATCCAATCCGCTGCTCCGGGCATCTTCAATCAAGCGGATTAGTTGAGGGCCTTTATGCCAATTGTCAAAATTTTGTGCTTTCAAGTGTGATATTTGCAGTCGGGCTCCTGCTTTTTTTGCCATAGCGATAGCTTCTGAAACGGCTTGTTCCACACGGTCGTCTTCGTTTCGCATGTGTATGGCAAATAGTTTGTTGTGTTTGGCTACTACTTTGAGCAGTTGTACCAGTTCTTCATCAGAAGCATATGCGCCCGGTGCGTATTCTAAACCGCACGACATACCCATACTGCCTTGTTCCAGTTGTTCTTCCAGCAATGTTTGCATGGCTTTGATTTGCTGCTTATCAGCCACTTGGTCCCAATCTCCCATAACGGCAGAGCGTATGGAGCCTTGACCTGTGAAAGAACCGTAGTTGATGCCTATCTTTTGCTTTTTCAAAGCCTCCATAAAATCGGTTGCGTTATCATACGGTCCGGCCGGAAAGGGAGATCCTCCACAATTTCCACCAATATCTGTGGTTATACCTTGATAAATGCGGCTGTCACCTTCTGCAGACTGGAACAAATTTGTGTCTGTATGGGTATGCAGGTCAATGAAACCGGGACTGATAGCCATACCTTTTGCATCTGTGATGTGGTCTGCATAATTGCCCAGTTTTCCAAGCGCCGATATACGACCGTCTTTTATACCTACGTCGCCTTTAAAAGGAGGCGAACCATCTCCTGTATAGATGAATCCATTCCTGATAATGGTGTCAAAAGGTTGTGTAAGACGAAAAACGGAGCCCGAGCCGGAAAGACCGCCTGCAGAAGCTACAAGAGCTGTACTTGTAAAAAGACTTTTTTTAAGGAAAGACCTACGGGAAATATTGCGTTTCATGACGTGTTGATAAGTTGGATGTTGCGTATGTTTTTAGAACGTCGTCTTCATAGTAAAAGAGCAAGCCTTGGATACCGGGATGCGATTCTATAAATTGAATACTTCTTTCCAAGCCCATAGAAAAGAGTGAAAGGCTCAAAAGACCTGTCGTCAAGTTGCTTTCTGCTATAATGATTACATTGACAAGCGGATTTTCAGAGGGATAGCCTGTCTTGGTGTCAAACAGGTAACTGAAAAATCTGTTGTCTTTACGAATCAATTCATACAACTTGCCATGTATGGTTACGGACTTATCATTCAAGTGCAATACAATGGATGAGGAGCGGTCCAATTGTACACGCCAAGGAAAGCCCGATGGGTTTACTCCTTTGCAACTGATGGCTTCTCCGGCTTCAATCATGTAATTTACTACTTTGTGTGTTTGAAGTACCTGAGCAAAAAGATCTGTACTATAACCAATGCCGGGTGTATTCAAATTGATAGTAACGCGGGGATCGTCTTTGACAATTCT
>DUNA01000045.1 GCA_012839605.1 Bacteroidales bacterium | reverse complement strand
TTGTAAAATGTTTTACAGAGGCACGTTATTAAAATTACATAAAGCTATACAAAATTCTTATTATAAGTAATTTAACTTTGAATTTGGAAGCCAATGTTTTCCTTAGCCAATACAGACCGTCTACCAGCACATTCCGTTGCGGCCCTGCCGGCGTGTTCCGTTGCTGTTTCGCAGATCCTTTGATTATTAATCTTCTAGGTCGTTGTTGTTCAGCGGCAAATATCTGGTATCGTAAACGCTGAGGCCTTCTATGGTGGGGGCTAGGGAATAAAGAGCAGAGAGAATTTCTTCGCTTTCTTGTGGATAGTATTCAGAAATATAGTCTTTAAGTAGGGCCCGCATATAGGGGGTAGAGTAGACTATTTGCAATGTGGTGCCGTCAGCTTGACAGGGTACAGTGTATTGACGGCCGTTGTTGTCAAAAAAGTGTAGAAACAGTACATTGCGTACCAAGCGGTACGATCCGGTATAAATATAACCGGATGAGAACAGTAAAGAATAGTTGCCGCTAGAGGGGTCTTCTGCAGATGTTCGCGTAACAACAATCTTTTCGGGTTCTTTTAGTAAGTCTTTGAATGACTGGTAGTTGTTGTTTACAAAATCCATCAGGACAGACAAATCTCCGGATGCTCCCGGGGGTATTGAGATGGAGATATGTATGCGCGAAGTATCTATATGCCATGTACCTAGGAACGTATTTTCCACTACCTTCTTTGGGTTTCCGTAACAGCCGCTCAACAGCAGCAGAGCGGTAATCAGCGGAAGAAAAGACAACGCTGTGAGTTTATGTGTGTTACGATGCATGGTACACCAAAAATAGTAAAAAAATGTGAATAGAAAACTTTACCACAAAAAAGTGCCAAAGGGATACCGTCCGGCTTGGACTTCAGCTGCCATGTTGTAGAGGTCTTTTCTTAGTTTAGCGATATTTGTTTTCTCTTTGGCTGAAATAAAGATGCAAGGAGTATGCACTTTAGACATCCAACTTTTTTGCAAGGCTTCCAACCCGGTGGAAACGCCTTCATCATCTTGTTCCGCAGCGGCTTGATACGCGTCTATTTTGTTGAAAATCAAATACGTAGGCTTGCCGGCACACCCAATTTCCTTGAGCGTGTTGGTCACAACCGATATCATGTCCTCAAAATGCGGATGGGATATGTCCACGATGTGCAACAGCACGTCGCTTTCTCTCACTTCATCCAAGGTGCTTTTAAACGATTCAATGAGCTGTGTAGGCAATTTGCGGATAAACCCCACCGTATCGCTCAACAGGAAAGGGATGTTGTCAACAACTATTTTGCGCACCGTCGTGTCCAGGGTAGCAAAAAGTTTGTTTTCAGCCAGCACTTCTGTTTTGGCCAACAAATTCAATACGGTGCTTTTTCCAACGTTTGTATATCCTACAAGCGCCATGCGCACCAGTGCACCGCGGTTGCTCCGTTGTGAAGCCATTTGCCTGTCTATTTTGGCCAATCGCTTCTTCAGCAGCGTGATCTTGTCCAAAATCAGCCTTCTGTCCGTTTCCAACTGTGTTTCTCCGGGGCCTCTAAGACCAATTCCTCCGCGTTGCCGCTCCAAGTGCGTCCACATTCTGACAAGCCGAGGCAACAAGTATTCATATTGCGCCAACTCTACCTGTGTCTTGGCGTATGCCGTTTTGGCCCGTTGTGCAAAAATGTCAAGGATCAAGTTTGTTCTGTCTAATACCACACAGTCCAAGGCTTTGTCCAAGTTGCGTAACTGAGTAGGAGTCAGTTCGTCGTCAAAAACAACTGTACCAACTTCTTCAGCTTTAACATAGGCAGCCAGTTCTTCCAGTTTCCCTTTGCCCAAATACGTAGCAACTAGAGGTTTTGTCAAACGTTGTACAATACGTCCGGCTGAAACAAGCCCGGCAGTCAAGGCCAAAAACTCCAATTCGTTCAAATGGTCCTCGAAGATATCGGGGTCCATGAGTTGTTGCAGTACGCCAACAAAGACAGCTTTATTATTATCCGGTATTTCTTTCATAAAAAAAGAGCGCCCCTTTGAAGCGGGCGCTCAATATTTAACCAAAATTGTTCAATAGCGTTTTCAGGTCTTATCTGAGCTGGAAGTTCAGGGGGAAGTTGTAACGCACCCTTACGGCTTTGTCACGTTGACGGCCGGGTTTCCAGCGAGGTGAAGAGGATACCACACGTACGGCTTCTCTGTCAATAGAGGGGTCAACACCTCTCAGCACCCTCACGTCTTTAACGTAACCATCAGCATCTACAATAAAGGTGAGGACAACGCGTCCTTGAACGCCGTTTTCTTTAGCTACTTCCGGGTATACAATTCGTTCAAAAACCCATTTTGTAAATGTGTTTTCGTTTCCACCCATAAAAGTAGGTTTCTCTTCCACAATGGCTACAGGAATTTCTTCCTCCTCTACGGCCTCTTCTTGGGAGTAAGATATGTAGTCTCGAATTTCCACAGCAAAAGTGGCATCGTCTTCCGTATCTATGAAAATATCCTCTTCAATGGTAATGTCATCGTCCACAATCTCAATGGCATCTGAAAGGACAGGGGCCTGAGGCACTTCCGGCGGTGGGGGAGGAGTTTCCATAGTAACAGGAATCTGCTCTTCTTCTATAATCAACTGTGTCTCACCGGTAAGCATGCTGATGTCTTTGTCGTACGTTTTGTACTCAAAAGCGGCAAGAATGACAATAAGAGCAGCAATGAGTCCGATTTCTATAAACAGGACCCGCTTGTTTTCTAGATTTGCCTTAGGGCTTTTTTTAAGTTCCATAGTAGTGTTAAATAATAGTTGTGGACCATGACGGAGTCGAACCGACGACCTCTTGCATGCCATGCAAGCGCTCTAGCCAACTGAGCTAATGGCCCTCTGGGACTTGCAAATGTATATAAAAAATTTTAAAAAACAATTTTGTACTTTTGTTTCATGATCCTTTTTCACATACAAGCGCCTACTGTTAAAATAAGCAACAGACGTGCCATAAAACGTTGGATACAACAAGTATTGAAAGAGAAAGGGAAAGAAGCCGGAGACATCAATATCATTTTGTGTAATTCAGATGAGGTCTTGGAACTGAATAAAAAATACTTGAATCACAACTACCAAACAGACGTAATTACCTTTCCCTATTCGCATCCTGACGAATTGAGGTTGAGCGGAGATGTCTTCATAGATGTCCAGACTGTAGCTAAAAATGCTACGTTGTACAGGCAGACCATGAGTAACGAACTGTTGCGGGTCATCATACACGGAATCCTTCATTTAACAGGGATGAACGACCAAACAGAAGAGGAGTTGAAGCTCATGCGTAGGGCAGAGGACAGAGCTTTGGAGCAAATCCGGGAGAAAAAGGTAATAGAAATCAAACAGATAAAGTGAACAGCTTGTACGATGTCATAGTGGTAGGGGCCGGCCATGCCGGATGCGAAGCGGCTAGAGCGGCAGCCCGACTGGGTTCGCATACGCTTTTAGTAACTATGGATATGACAAAAATGGCCCACATGTCCTGCAACCCTGCCATAGGTGGAATTGCCAAGGGTCAGATAGTCAGAGAGATAGATGCACTGGGCGGTGCCATGGCACGAGTAACTGATACGAGCACTATGCAGTTTAGGATGCTCAACCGCTCCAAAGGGCCGGCTATGTGGAGTCCCAGAGCTCAATGCGACAGAATGGTGTTTTCTGCAGCATGGAGAGAGGTCTTGGAGAATACAGACAATTTGGACTTGTGGCAAGACCAAGTGACGGAACTGTTGATTGAAGACGGGCATGTAGTAGGAGTAAAAACAGACTTTAGAAATGAAATACGTGCAAAAACAGTCATTTTGACAAATGGTACCTTTTTAAACGGAAAAATCTTTATCGGATGGAGCGCCACTCCCGGTGGAAGGATGGGAGAACCGCCTACAGAAGGTATCAGCAAGCAATTGAGAGATTACGGAATCCAGGTGGAACGTATGAAAACAGGGACTCCGCCAAGAATTGATGGAAGAACCATTGATTTCACAAAGGTAGAAATCCAGAAGGGAGATTTGCAGCCGCAAAAATTTTCGTTTGCCGATGTTCCTTCTCCCATACAAGCACAGAGGGAGCAATTGCATTGTTACATGGTATATACAAACCTGCAAGTTCACGACAAGCTTCGTGAAGGATTTGACGACTCTCCTCTTTTTGCAGGTCGTATTACCGGGCGCGGACCGCGTTATTGTCCCAGCATAGAGGACAAGTTGAATACGTTTGCAGACAAAGATCAGCATTTGCTTTTTTTGGAGCCGGAAGGCTGGGATACAAATGAGTTCTATTTGCAAGGATTTGCTTCTTCTTTGCCAATAGACATCCAGTTTAAAGCAGTTAGAAACATCAAAGGTTTGGAGCGAGCCAATTTTTATAGGCCCGGGTATGCCATAGAGTACGATTATTTTCCTCCTACGCAATTGCATCCTAGTTTGGAATCCAAGCACATTACCAATTTGTACTTAGCCGGGCAAGTAAATGGCACAACAGGCTATGAAGAGGCAGCTGCACAGGGTCTGATGGCCGGAGTGAACGCACATAGAAAGATACTAGGGAAAGATCCAGTAATTTTAAAAAGGGACCAAGCGTATATAGGTGTCTTGATAGACGATTTGGTGACGAAAGGTGTTGATGAGCCTTACCGTATGTTTACTTCTAGAGCGGAATACAGAATTCTCTTACGTCAAGACAATGCCGACGAAAGGCTCACACCCATAGGGCGCGAAATTGGCTTAGTAAGTGACAGCACGTATCAGGGAGTCCTTGATAAAATCTCAAAACGCGATCAGCTTGTACATTGGCTGGAGAGCGAATCCGTAACCCCGGAACAAATCAACCCGGTTCTAGAAAGAAGAGGTACAACACCTATAAAAACGAAAAGAAAAGCAGCTGAAATCCTTTCCAGACCACAGATTGGGTGGGAAGACGTCAAGCCCTTTGTTCCACGTGGAACACTTTATGAGGAAGATTCACGTGCTGCAGAAATTTATGAATCTGTAGAGATAACAATAAAATACCGAGGGTACATAGACAGAGAGAAAGCCTTTGCGGAAAAGATCGTGCGTTTGGATGGCGTTCCCATACCGGTTTCTTTTGATTTTATGCAGGTAGAGTCGTTGTCCATCGAGTCCAGACAGAAGCTTCAAAAGATAAAACCAAAGACAATTGGGCAGGCTTCTCGTATTCCCGGAGTGTCGCCGGCCGATATTTCTGTGCTTTTGCTCTTTTTAGGCAGGTAAAATTGTGTAAAACACAAATATTCAAAAATATAAACTATCGCACTTGAAGAAATAGTACACAACTTCTGAAAAAACAAAAGATGGTAAAGTAAAAAAATGTACTATTTTTGGAACTTTTATAGATAGCATCAAAATCTTGAAACGAACAATTCTCGTACTTGCGGTCGCGTTGTTTTCAACGCTTTCCCTATACAGCCAGCAAATGGTACAAACTGTAAAGGGCAGAGTGGTGGACGACATATCGGGTCAACCCCTTGTGGGAGTGGGAGTTGTAGTAAACAACAGCGGCTATTTGTCGGGCTACTCAGACATAGAAGGCTATTATCAAATCAAAAATGTGCCTGTGGGCAAAATCTCCATACTCTTTTCCAGCATTGGTATGGAAACTGTGTATATGGAGAACATCTCTTTGAATACGGGGAAGGAATTGGTGATGAATGTAAAAATGAGGGAAGATGTGATGACAGTGGATGAATTGGTTATCACGGCAGAAAGAGATAAGCTGCGTCCTGTAAACGAGATGGCGACTGTTTCTGCCCGAACCTTTTCCGTGGCAGATGCAGAAAGGTATGCAGGGGCCATGAACGATATTTCCCGAATGGCGCAAAACTTTGCGGGAGTAGGGACACCTGACGACTCCAGCAACGATATTGTAGTTCGTGGCAATTCGCCTTTTGGCTTGCTGTGGCGCATGGAAGGAGTAGACATATACAACCCCAACCACTTTGCAGACGGGGGAGCCACAGGTGGAGCCATCAGTATGTTGAACGTAAACACGCTATCCAATTCAGATTTTTACACGAGTGCCTTTCCGGCAGAGTACGCCAATGCGTATTCCGGTGTGTTCGACATCCATTTGAGAGAAGGAAACTACGACATTCATGAGTTTACAGGTCAAATAGGCATCAACGGTCTGGAATTTGGCGTAGAAGGACCGCTGTCCAAAAAATGGAGAGCTTCTTATATGGGCTCGTACAGGTATTCTTTTTTGGATGCTTTGCAGTACATGGGGTTTGATTTTGGTACAGGATCTGCCGTTCCGCGTTACCAAGACTGGACAGCAAAAATACACGTACCTACACCCAAAAGCGGTACCTTTTCTTTTTTCACGCTAGGCGGTTTTGGAAAAGTAAGCATTACAGACGGTGAGTCTGATTTTTATACGTATGCAGACGACATTTCCAGCACATCCGAAATGCTTCTGGCCGGCCTGCAATACGAAAAAGGCCTGGGAGTCAATCAATCCCTGAAAGTTTCTTTTGCTACTTCTTACTCTTCGTTTGCTGCGTTGATGGATAGTATGAACGTAGAAACGAAATTAAAAGACCGCAGCCAAGATGCCATGCTTACGCGCGAATTTCAGACGCTCCAAGTTGTACACAACGCAAAATTGGCCAGCCGCTTGTCTTTGCGCTCAGGCCTTACAGCAAAACGTTTGGGCTACCGCTTTCTTTCCAACGATTACTCTAAGACTACATATCCCAAAGACGTAAATGAAATAGGGCACACCTTCCAACTGCAAGGGTTTTCTGAAGTATCGTATAGAGCTACTCACAATTTGACGATAGACGCCGGAGTAAACGCGCAGTTTCTGTTCTTAAACAAAACCTGGAATGTGGATCCGCGATTTGGCATTTCTTGGAAATTTCTGGACAAACAAGAGCTGTCCTTTGGTTACGGCTTGCACAGCCAGTACCAAGGATTGGAAATCTATATGACAAAGCTCTTTTCGCAAGCTGTGGATAGCAAAATTTACCCCAACAGGTACTTGGATATGACACGGGCACACCATGTGGTACTGGGGTACCAGTTGCGTCTTTCTCCCAGTACGCGCTTGAAAGCAGAAGCGTATTACCAATATTTGTACAACATACCGGTAGACTTGTACGAACCGTATTACTCTGTACTCAATTTGGGAGGGATGGATTTTGACAAATACGGACGGGTGTATGTAAGCGATGCCACCGGGTACAACTACGGATTGGAAGTAACCCTGGAGCGATTCCTTTCTGAAGGATGGTATTACATGGTTACAGGGTCTGTATTTGAGAGCAAATTCAGGAGTTTGGACAACATATTGCGGAGCACGCGTTACAACAGCAATTACATACTCAACGGGTTGATAGGCAAGGAGTTTGAAATCAGAAAAGGCAAAAATACCGGTGTGTTGTGGTCTTTGGGTGGCGATATCAAATACACCGTGGCCGGCGGTCAGCGGTATATTCCTGTTGATATAGAAGCTTCCAAAGCAGCCCAGTCTGCCGTATACATTTTTGAAGAGGCGTACGACCACAGGTTGCCTTATTATATGCGCGGCGATATCAAAGTATGGGCGAAAATCCAACAAGTAAAAATCACACACGAAATAGGTGTAGAAGTACGCAATTTCACCAACAGGAAAAACGTGTATTCGTATGAATACAATGCAAAGTTGGAAGATATGAAGACCTCATACCAAACGGGTTTGTTGCCGCTGGGCTATTACAGAATCACGTTTTAAATCTCAATCCAAAGGCAGGTAAAAGAGCGGAGGTGTATGTTGCACCCCGGGAAACCATCCATGAAACCGCGCCAATCCTTCTACGAAGGGATGTATCTTTTCTCCAGACACAAACGGTTTGCACACCAATTTCTCTTCTTCATCCGGGTAGCAGAAGTGCTCTTTGCTTGCATGCCCTCCACGGAATGTACACTCTCTGTATGCAAAATCAAAGAGCTGTTCCGACCACAGAAAGACACTTTTTTGCCTTAACGCATCTTCTTGATACGCAGAGAATAATTGGTCGACACTTAAAGAGTTGCTTTTAGATAGGCTAGAATTGTTATTGTTGTCCGGCAGCGTTGACAAGGGTCTTTGGATTGGAGTCGGAATACGTAATGGGATATTAAAGCCTCTTTTTAAGTAGAAGGACCGCAAAGGCTCCGTGGCCGGATAGAGTACCAGGAATTTGGCCAATTTGGATGCGTGGTAAAGCAAAAGGGAACTGTAACCGCGTTTTTGCCTATCAGGATGCGTTGCTACTCCATATACATAAGATCCTTGTAAAGGTTTCTTTCCCTTACGGTGTAATAGCAGAGGGAAAAGCGTCAGGCACGACATGCCTTCCGGGTGGTACAATACGGATCCTAAAGAGAGGCAGTTCTCGACTACAAAGTCTGCATAAGAGCGGTCATCACCAAAAGCAGCACTCCAGATTTCCCGGAGTGCTGCTTTGTCGTTAACGGTAGCTGTACGTATCACTTGTAAATGTCGGCTATAATTTTTTCGTAATGCTTGTTCAACTCGGAACGTTTGAGCTTTAAGGTTTGCGAGAGCAGTCCGTTTTCGGTTGTCCACGAGTCGTTTACCAATCTAAAGAACTTGATTTGCTCGTGTGGAGCTAAGCTTTTATTGATTTGCTCTATTTCTTTATGAATCAAGCTGTTTACTTCTTTCGTTTTGTACAAATTCTCCACATCTTGGAATACCATCCTTTGGTGGGCTGCCCAGTCTTGAATTTGCACGTCGTTAGGGATGATGATGGCGGCGGCTACTTTTTGGTCGCTACCAATCACCAATGCGCTTCCAATGTACGGGGATTCGTTCAGTTTGTTCTCTACCATTTGCGGTGCTACGTACTTGCCGTTGGATAGTTTGAAGATCTCTTTCTTTCTATCGGTGATTTTCAAGAAGATTTCGTCTACCATTTCACCCACGTCGCCTGTATGGAACCAACCGTCTTCGTCTATGGCCTCACGAGTAGCTTCCGGGTCTTTGTAATAGCCCATCATGATATGCGGACCGCGTGTAAGGATTTCACCGTCTTCCAGGAACTTCAATTCCGTACCTTCCATCACCTTTCCAACCGTTCCTATTTTACGGATTTGGTCTTTGGGGTTGTTTACGGCAATCACGGGAGATGTTTCCGTCAGGCCGTATCCTTCGTATATAAACAGCTTGGCCGCAGAGAATAAGCGGATGACACGAGCGCGGATGGAAGAGCCGCCCGTAACAATAAGCATTTCTTTCCCGCCCAGGTTTTCCCTCCATTTGCTGTACACCAACTTGTCAAATAAGCTGTTCAGACGTACGCGCCAGAACGTAAGGCGTTCGTAATCAAAAGTGTTACCAAAATTCCAAGCCCAGCGGTAGATGATGCGTTTGATCCCCTTCAGGCTCTTGCCGGCATCTTCCAGTTTCTTGTACATCATTTCTATGACACGCGGAACGGCACAAAACCCGTCGGCTTGAATGTCTTTCAAGTCACGAGCTATAGTACCCATGTTTTCTGCGTAGTAGATGCTGATGCCCAACGATTGAAACTCATAGTTCATGCTTCTTTCGTAGATGTGGCATAGCGGCAAGAAGCTGAGGAACTTGTGTGTATGGTTTTTAATCTGTTGAGCAGCGTGTCCCAAAAAGTTGAACACAATGCTGCTGTGTGCATGCATAACGCCTTTGGGCGTTCCCGTAGTACCGGATGTGTAGATGATGGTCAGCAACGTATCGGGCGTAGTTGTTTTTTTGATTTCTTCTACCGCAGCTTCCCATTTGTCTTTGTTATCCACTCCCATTTGGCGGATTTCCTCCAGATTCTTGACACCTTCCACTTCGTCTACTGTATATACGATGGGCGGATTTTCAAGGCTTTCCAGCAGGGGAGCCAAACGCTTGTACAAAGTGGCTTGTCCTATGACAACCACTTTGGCGTCTGAGTGGGGGATGATGTATTTGTAATCGTCAGGACTCAATGTGGTGTAAATGGGTACGTGGACCATTTGAGCCAACGCCGTTCCCATGTCCACAAAGTTCCATTCGGGGCGGTTGTTCATAATGGTGATGATTTTATCGCCTTTTTCCAACCCCATTTCCAGAAAACCGTAAGCAAAATCGTGTGAAATATCTGCGTATTCCTTTGTGCTGTATGTTCTCCAGGCACCGTTACCTTTTCCGGCCAAAATGTCTTCTTTTGGATAGTTGACCTGCAAGCGTTCCAGCAAATCAAACAACCGGGTGATTTCCACTTCTTTTTTCATAGTAATATGGTTTTTAAGTCATTAACAAAAGCGTCTACATGGGATTTTTGTGTGTTGTAAGAACACATCCAACGTACTTCGCCGGTGGATTCATCCCAAATATAGAAAAAATGTTTTTCAGCCAATTTCTTGTATACATCTTTGGGTATGATGGCAAAAACGGCGTTGCTCTCTACTTTTTGCGTAATCTGTACACCGGGCAACCCTTCCAGGCTTTCTGCCAAATATTGGGCCATGCTGTTGGCATGGCGGGCGTTTTCCAGCCACAAGTCGTCTTTCAGATACGCCAAGTATTGCGCTGCAATAAAACGGCTTTTGGAAAACAGTTGCATAGATTGTTTTCTGATGTATAAGAAGTCGTGTGCCAATGCGGGATTGAAGAATACAACGGCTTCTCCCATAAGCATACCGTTCTTTGTACCACCGAATGAAAGGGCATCCACTCCCGCGTTGCGTGTCATATCTGCAAACGACACGTCCAAAAAGGCAGCTGCATTGGCCAGACGGGAACCGTCCATGTGCAGGTACATGTTGTGGCTGTGGGCCAGGTCCGCCAGGGCCTTGATTTCCTCCGGCCTGTAGACCGTGCCCAGTTCTGTAACTTGTGAAATAGATACGACCCGAGGCTGCACGTGGTGCTGAAATCCAAAGCCTGTCAGCAAAGGCAGCACGTCTTCCGGGCGCAATTTCCCATCCGGAGTTTCTGCTGTAAGGAGTTTGCAGCCGGTAAAACGCTCCGGAGCGCCGCATTCGTCCCTATTCAAATGGGCCGTACGGGCACATACCACAGCGTGGTGCGGCCGAGTGAGTGCCTGCAGACACAACACGTTGGCTGCCGTACCGTTAAAAGCAAAGTAGGTATGGGTATCTTCCCCAAAGATGGAACGGAAGAGCTCCACGGCTTTGGCCGTATAGGAGTCTTCTTCATAGGAAAGACAGTATCCCCGATTGGCATCCGTCAGTGCTTGCAGTACTTTGGGATGCACTCCGGAGTGGTTGTCACTCCCAAAGCTCGTTTCCATTACTCAGCAATGAGATCCTGGTAGTCGGCTGCGTCTAATAAGTCGTCAATTTCTGCAGAATCGCTTATGCGTACTTTGATGATCCAGCCTTCTCCGTAGGGATCTTCGTTGATTTTTTGTGGTTCGTCTTCCAAAAGAGGGTTGAGCTCTTCTATGGTTCCGGACAGCGGCATAAAGAGGTCTGCAACGGTTTTAACAGCTTCTAAAGCGCCAAATACCTCGTCTCTGTCCAAGGTTTCGTCTACAGTTTCTATGTCTACGAATACGATATCGCCCAATTGATCTTGTGCAAAGTCTGTAATACCTATTACAGCCAAGTCTCCTTCCACTTTAATCCATTCGTGCTCTTTGGAATACTTCAGATTTTCCGGAAAATTCATAATAGTTCGTTTTTAAAAATTGAAATGCAAATATAAAAAAAGATAAAATATCATAGCATTTTGAGGGCTTGTCTAATGAGCTCCTCCAAAGTGTATGTGGGGTCTTGCTTTTGCAGGCGTGTCAACACTTTTTCCACGGCACCGCGTTGGAAACCCAACTGGATCAAAGCCCCTGCAGCTTCTGCTCCTACGGCGGAAACGGGTGCCCGAGCACCGCTCTCGGCTTCTTCCAATCCCACTTTGGCTACTTTGTCACGCAATTCCAAGATCATCCGCTCGGCTGTTTTTGTGCCGATGCCTTTGATGCTCTTCAGACGCACTACGTCTGCCGTAAGCAGGGCGTCTCTCACCTCGGCATTGTTCATGGCAGAGAGGATCATGCGGGCGGTGTTGGGGCCGATGCCGGAAACGCCGATCAACAGGCGGAACATCTCGCGCTCGTCCCGTGTGGCAAAGCCGTACAGCAGATGCGCGTCATCCCGCACTTGCAGGTGCAACCACAAGTGTGCTTCTTTTTGTCCGTGGAGCACTTCGTATGTTTGTAAAGATATGAGAATGTGGTACCCAATGCCTCCGGTTTCTACGACTACGTGAGTGGGGTCGGCAGCTGTTACGGGTCCTTTGATGTATTCGTACATAATGAAGCATGCTTTTTGCAGACTGCAAATATACATTTATTATCTTTGACGTATGAATATTTCACAAATCAGAGAGCAGTTTCCGGCTTTGCAACAGACTGTATATGGGAAGCCGCTCGTGTATTTAGATAATGGAGCTACAGCCCAGAAACCCAAGCAGGTATTGGATGTGCTCCAGAGCATGCACCAAAATTTCAACGGAAACGTACACCGCGCGGTCCATTACTTGAGTATGCAAAGTACTGAGCAATACGACAACGCCCGGGAGGCTGTTCGCAGGTTTATCAACGCCAAATCTACGAACGAGGTTGTTTTCACATCGGGTACTACGGCGTCTCTCAATCTGTTGGCGTACTCCTTTGGCCAGACATACGTAAAGCCAAACGACCGCATTGTCATTACAGATACGGAACACCATTCCAATATTGTTCCCTGGCAGATGCTCTGCCAACGCACCGGTGCCATATTGGAAATATGGGAATCCGATGATTCGGGAGCGTTGGATCCGGCCAAATTGGAGCGCATTCTGGATCGACCGGGTCCCGTCCCCAAATTGCTCTCTTTACCTCACATTTCCAACGTGTTGGGACTTGTAAATCCTTTAAAAGAAATCATAGAAGTAGCCCACCATTACGGCGTACCGGTAGCGGTGGATGGCGCCCAAGGCATTGTGCACAAACAGGTGGATGTGCAAGAACTGGATGTGGATTTCTACGTGTTCAGTGGCCACAAATTGTACGGACCTACCGGAACGGGGATTTTGTATGGAAAAGAACATTTCCTGGAAGAAATGGTCCCTTGGCAAGGCGGAGGCGATATGATTGCTACGGTGTCTTTGAAAAAAGGCACTACCTATGCAGATCTGCCCTTGAAATTTGAAGCCGGTACGGCCAATTTCATTGGTATGGCCGGATTGGGAGCGGCTGTGGAATTTATGGAGGCACAGGATGCGCAGGCACTAGAGGCGTACGAGGCCGGTATTACGCAAAAAGCGCTCTTGGCCTTGCAAAATATTGACGGGTGCAGGGTGTACGGTCTACCGGGCACGTATTACGGCCAAACGTACGAAAAGACGCCTTTGTTCTCTTTTTCCACAGAAGGTGCTCACCCCACGGATATTGCTTTGTTGCTGGATCGGATGGGTATTGCCGTACGCAGCGGCCAATTGTGTGCAGAACCCTTGCTGGAACGTTACGGACAATCGGCTGTGCTGCGTGCCTCGTTTGGCATATACAACACAGAAGAAGAATTGGATTACTTCATCACATCATTACAAAAAGCCTTGAGCATGCTCAGGTAATACATACCATGACTATACAAGAGAAACAAGATAAAATAGTAGAGGAATTTTCCTTCCTGGAGGATTGGATGGACAAATACGAATACCTCATAGATTTGGGCAAACAATTGGAAACCTTGCCCGAGACCGCTAAAACAGAAGAAAATCTAATTCCCGGTTGCCAATCCCGAGTCTGGTTGGATGCAAAACTGGAAGACAACAAAATCGTCTTTGCCGCCGATAGCGATGCCCTCATCACGCGAGGCATTGTATCCCTGTTGGTACACATTTTTTCCGGACACACTCCCCAAGAAATAACCGGGGCCGACTGGAGCTTTATTGAGAAAATTGGCCTGAAAGATCACTTGTCACCCACCCGCGCCAACGGCTTGTTGTCCATGATCCGGCAAATTCAATTGTACGCAGCGGCCGCCGGAGCCAAAAACAACGCATGAAAACGGAGTTTTCTATAAGGAACGAAGAGGCTCTGTCGCATACAGCCTACCTTTTGCTGGGAAGCAACTTGGGCAACAAAGACGCGTTGTTGCAGCAAGCTCTGGATAGCATTGCAAAACTGGGGACCATTACGGCCCTTTCGCAACGAAAAGAGACGGCCCCCTGGGGCTTTACGGAAGACGTTCCGCCTTTTTTGAATCAGGTAGTATGCTTGCAAACAGCCTTGCAACCGGAACCCTTACTGACAGCCTGCCAGGCCATTGAAAACGAACTGGGCAGAGACAGAGAGGCAGAAGCAGCACAGTCCAAGGCGCAAAGCGCGGATACAGGCCGGGGCCTCGGCAAAAGGAACTACACCTCTCGGCTCATAGACATAGACATATTGCTGTACGATCGCCTGCAGTACTCCTCTCCAACTTTGACCGTACCGCATCCCAGATTGTTGGAAAGGCCGTTTGCCATGGAACTGTTGCAGGAAATCCTCCCAAAAGACATATCTTTGCAAGACTTTTACAGATAGGAACCATGCAGGAAGAGTTATTCAAAAACATCATTGCCCACGCCAAAGAGTACGGGTTTATTTTTCAATCGAGCGAGATTTACGACGGGTTATCCGCCGTGTACGATTACGGTCCCAACGGAATAGAGCTGAAAAACAACATCAAAAATTATTGGTGGGATGCCATGGTCAAAGTGCACGACAACATAGTAGGGTTGGATACGGCCATTTTTATGCATCCTCGTGTTTGGGACGCTAGCGGACATGTGGCGGCTTTCAACGATCCGTTGATTGACAACAAGGATTCCAAAAAACGGTACCGGGCAGACGTGCTGTTGGAGGAGTACATAGCCAGGTTGGAAGAGAGGATAGAAAAAGAAGTTAAAAAAGGACAAAAGAGGTTTAAAGATGCTTTTGACGAAGCCCAATTCCGTGCCACCAATCCCAACGTGCTTCGGGAGCAAGAGAAGATAGACCGCGTGAAAGACAGGATAGTAGAGGCTTTGAACACAGACAACCTGAAAGAACTAAAACAATTGATCATTGAGTGCGAAATTGCTTGTCCCATCTCAGGCAGCAGAGATTGGACAGATGTACGTCAATTCAATTTGATGTTTAGCACGCAAATGGGCAGTACGCACGAAGGTGCTTCGCAGATATTTTTGCGTCCGGAAACGGCACAAGGGATTTTTGTAAATTTTTTAAACGTACAGAAAAGCACCCGTATGAAGGTTCCCTTTGGGATTGCTCAAACGGGAAAGGCCTTCCGTAATGAAATTGTGGCCCGCCAGTTCATTTTCCGCATGCGTGAGTTCGAGCAAATGGAAATGCAATACTTTGTTCAACCCGGCAAGGAAATGGAATGGTATGAGCATTGGAAACAGGCGCGTATGGACTGGCATCAATCTTTGGGTCTGGGAGAAAACATGTACCGCTTCAAAGATCATGAGAAATTGGCTCATTACGCCAACGCCGCCTGCGATATTGAATTCCAATTTCCCTTTGGTTTCAAAGAGTTGGAGGGCATCCACTCCCGTACGGACTACGATTTGGCACGCCATGAAGAATACTCGGGCCGTAGAATGCGCTATTTTGACCCGGAAACGAACGAAAGCTATGTACCTTATGTAGTAGAAACATCCATAGGTACAGACCGTATGTTTTTGGCCGTACTCTCTGCTGCCCTTAAAGAAGAAACGCTGGAAAACGGTGAAAAGCGGACCGTACTAAGTTTGCCTCCGTTCCTGGCACCCATAGGGCTGGCCGTATTTCCACTCATAAAGAAAGACGGTTTGCCGGAAAAAGCCCAGGAAATCTTACAAAACGTACGTCTGGATTACAACTGTCTTTATGACGAAAAAGACAGCATAGGCAGACGTTACCGTCGAATGGACGCCATTGGCACGCCTTACTGCATAACGGTAGATCACCAAACCCTGGAAGACAATACCGTTACCCTAAGGGATAGAGACACCATGGTGCAAGAGCGCATTTCTATAGAAAAGCTTCCCGAACTATTGGATAAAAAATTAAACAAAAAACATTGGCTGCAAAAACTACAATAAAAAGAAAAAGCAAGCGCAAAGCCACTCAAAGCAACAGCAAGGTCCGCAGGAGGATCAGTAGGAGGTGGCTGTTTATCACGCTGTTTGCAGCTTATTTAGGCACCAGTGCGTACTTACTTTTTGCAACCGGTGACAGCCTGCCTCAATACAAAAACATGGGCTTTGTCATGCAAATAGCCACCTATCTGAAGGTGCTGCCCGACAAAGTCTTGCATGCAGCCCTCTTTGTCCCTATTATTCCTCTGGCCTGGGCTGCGGTAAAACCTAAGTACGCCATCACAAAAATCTTACTCTTGTGGTCGGGCTTGCTTTTTGGCGCTCTTACAGAAATAGTCCAACATTACTTGCCGTATAGAACGGGTGATATTGCTGATCTGGCAGCTGATGTGGTAGGTAGTGTCTTGGGAATCCCCTTCTTGCTTATATTTATTTTCTTGACAGAAAACAAATAAACGAACGGATACTTTATCCGCTGCATTTAGGATTCATGAGTTTAAACCAAACAATCTGTAATTTTTTAGCATGTGGTATTTTGTTTATCACATGCAGCATGGCACAAGCACCTGTTGTGTTGTGTTTTCCTTCTCCGGAGCACGGAAATACGCAAATGCTCCCTAGGGAATTACACAGCAAAGAGGTGGCGTCTGAACCGGTTATCATTCCGGATAGAGCATTTAGAGATTATTGTTTGAGTGTGATAGAAAAGAGTGGGGGTACAGAGATTACGTCCGATTAAATGGCGGCCATCAAAAGAATCAGTGTGTCCGACTGCGGCATTGCTTCTTTAGAGGGGATTGAGTATTGCATAGGATTGGAAACGTTGGTTTGTATGAACAACAACATTACAGAGTTGAATTTGCAAAACAACAAAGCGTTGGAAATGTTGATTTGTTCCGGTAATGAATTGACAGAATTGGATGTAGGATCTAATTCGGCTTTGCAATACTTGGATTGCAGCAAAAACAACATAGAAACTCTTAATGTACAGCACAATGAGAAACTGCTCTTGCTTATTTGTGCAGACAATGAATTAGAAAGACTTTCTGTAGCAGGCAACTATGCGTTAGAGTATCTGGATTGCAGCAGCAATTGGTTAACAAGTCTTGATATTACGCAAAACAGCAGCTTAACCATTTTGAATTGTGGAGGCAATGAGCTCACAGAGTTACATATCAGTAATAACGATCAATTGTTGATGTTGTGTTGTGCTAATAACAAACTGGCTCAATTGGACGTGAGCAGCAATATAGCATTGCAAAGCCTCAACTGCCAAGGCAACCGGCTTATATGGCTTGATGTGACAGGAAATAAAGATTTGATGCAGATTCAATGCGGAAGTAATCTGTTGACAGGTATAAAACTCAACACATTGGGCCCTCACCAAAGCCAGTATTTGGATTGCGCCAACAACCCTCAATTGAAGGAGCTTTGGTTAAAACCGGCACAAGACACTACGTTGCACACAAAAGATGCCCACACAAGATACAGATGGGATTTTCCCCTTGGTAAGCAGGAAGTGCCTTTATGAATTAGCTGTTAAATCCTGTTTCCGGATTTCTTTCGCTAAATGTCTCTGTTAAAGCAGTCATGATTTCCGATCTTGATTTGTTTTTCTTTTCCAAGTCCTTAATCAGTAAATAGGCTTTAAACAAAGGGGAAGCGGCAATTTCCGATGAAAAATGACCGATGCCCTGGTTCCAGACAAAGAGGGCAAACAATTCGTCAAATTCTTCTGTCGTAACTCCCAAATGGTATGCTTTGATGAGTTCACGGGTGGCTTGTTTTATACGACCGGCACCTATGGCGTTGGCTAGTGATAACAAGAGTTTGTATTCCAGTTTGATGGCCGGATTTTCTTTGTTCCAGATGTGGTCCCAGAAATTGACTGTCAATTTGGCCACAGCCGGATCAATGTCTGCGTATCTGGGTATCACAATGGGCTTGAGAGGCAGCTCCTTCTGGTCGTCTTCCTTTATTTCTTTTCTGTAAAAGTGGGCATGGTACAAGCCATTTTCTACTTTCTCTGTACAGTGCGCAAAGCCCAGGTTTTTCATGGTTTCGTAGAGCGGAATGGGCTCAAAATTCTGTATGATGGTAATGCCTCCCTTTACCGGAAGGTCTTTTGCTTTCTTTACTATGGCCGGCAAGAAATTGCCTTTGATGGGCCGTACGTCAAATTGAAGAAAGTCTTTTTTGTTTTTTAACCAGTCTTTTGTTGTAGAAGTGTTTTCTGTTTTCATAACCGCATTTGTTACAAATACTCTGCCAGTTGCAGTAGTTGCAAAAGAAAGACAAATTGTCACAAATGATTTACTAATCTCCCTTTAGCAACACGTATCGTGTAGCGTAATCATTAAATAATTTCACCACTCCACAACATGGTTAGGAAATCTTTTACCGGAAGAATGTTAATGTTATTCATTAGTCGCGGGTATGTATCTAAAGAGACCATGATAAGACATGAGTCGGGAAATTCGGTAGAGAAGGCCTTTAGGCCTTTAGTATGATGTGAGTGTACTTCCCTTGTACATTTTATTTCAATAGCAGTATGGGCGTTACCAAGGATTGCATCAACTTCGTATCCTGAAGTTGTACGCCAATATGCCAAGGAGTGTTTTGAATCGGAATAGCTTAAGTAAGCTATGAGCTCTTGCATAATCAGATGTTCAAAGGAGTGCCCAAATTCGGGAGAACCCGGTAAAAGAGAATCTCTTCTGAGCAGGAAATTGGCAATTCCTACGTCAAAATAATAGAATTTTGGTGATTGTATAACCCTGCGTTTAACGTTTTTTGTAAAGGCCGGTATGATATAACCAATCAATGTTTCCTCTAAAATAGAAAAATACTCTTTTACGGTAGGAGCACTAACTCCACATTCAGATGCAATGTTGTTGTAGTTTATAATTTCACCGTTGCTTAAAGCAGCCACCTCCATAAAACGTGAAAACGTACTTAAGTTTCTTGTAAGAGCTTCTGCTTTGATTTCTTGTTGTAAATAATCGCCTACATAAGCATTCAGTCGATTTTTTACGTTATTTATAAGATAATGTCTGGGCAACATTCCGTTATTACAGGCTTTGACCAGATCAAAATCCGGGGTTTCAGCACTTACAAATGGATATAAATGTTTTCGTATAGCTCTTCCGCCAAGCAGGTTTACTTCACTACGCCTTAGCTTTCTTGCACTGGAACCGCTTAAGATAAATCGAATATTTTTATTGGTAATTAACCAATGCACCTCGTTAAGTAACATCGGAATTTTCTGTATTTCGTCTATTATAACCAAAGAATTTTCCGGAAGCAAGGTAAGTTCTTCTCGCAAAAGTGCAGGACGACGATTGTAACGTTCAAACTCACCTGATTTAAGTAAGTCTATATAACGCTCATTAGGGAACAACGCTTTTAGTAGGGTGCTTTTTCCCGTTTGTCTTGCACCCCAAAGAAAAACGCTTTCATTTTTGGCGTCTTGAAGATCAACTTTGCGTGGTAACATAAAGACTTATTTTAGGCAATAAAGACAGAATGTCTTCATGAATATCCAAAGTACAACTTTAGTTTTTCATGAATATCTAAAATGTGACTTTAGAATTTCATAATAATTAAAAGGAAAGGCTGCCGAATGGGGCAGCCTTTTGTGGCGGTGAGGGAGAGATTCGAACCCTCGCCCGCCTTCCCGCCCGCTTGGTTTCCGAAGGGTAGTGAGTATCGCCGGATTGCCGGATGTCGTAACCAGTTAAATATCTGCGCGTTAGCGCACTATTTTCAAAATAGCTACTCACTACCCTTCATTTTCCTTGACCATCTTTGTGCGAGTGCTCCGGAAATCATGTTTCGGGTTCCGGAAGATTATATTCAAGGTATCAACAGGGCATGTTTGTCAGCTTACAGCCATGATACACATTTGTTGGCGTATGCGTTTATGTCCAACCATTTTCACATCGTTGCCGAAACAGCCAATCCCGATGTGTATATGGGATCAATACGAAACGGATATACCAAATGGTTTAACAACAAATACGGGCGCCAAGGGCCTTTGGGTTATCTCAGTTTTCATTCAGTAGAGTTAACTACGGCAGACCATATCTTAGATGGCATTACGTACGTGCTAAGAAACGGAGTTCATCACAATATAGCACATTACCCGAGCGGTTATCCGTACAGTTCCGCCAAATATTACTTTATGAAAGACCTTGGCTTTCAATTCAAATATTCTCCCGTGCATACATGGAAAGAACAACGTAAGCACCTTCCATGGAACACAAAATTGCCTTCCGGGTTTACCCTGGATAAGAGTGGACTGTTGATACAAGAGCAGATTCTGCAATCAGCTATGGTAGAGCATTATTATGGCACCGCCAGGAATGGGCTAAACTCAACATAGAGTCCTGGATGGGGGAGAAAGCAAAAGATTTGATTGATAAAGAGAGATTTTCCAGCAGGGTCAAGAAGGTCAATGACATCCAAATATGTTTATATATAGATGAATGGCTGTCAGACAATAAAAGTGGAGCATCCTATGTTACCCTGACTAGAAGCGAAAAAATGAATTTGGCAAAATTGCTACTCACTACCTTTCGCAAAAGGGGTTTCTCGGGCCGAGAAAGGAGCTTGCCGTTCAGGGGAGGAGCAGGTTTGCTGGCCCTAGAAAGGAGCTTCTGTCCAGAGAGAGGTTGCGTCTGGTCGGCAAAACAAAAGGCTGCCGAATAGGGGCAGCCTTTTGTGGCGGTGAGGGAGGGATTCGAACCCTCGGTACCCTTGCGAGTACGTCAGTTTAGCAAACTGGTGGTTTCAGCCACTCACCCACCTCACCTGTCTACTTTTGTTTCCTTAAAGGGGAAGCAAAGGTAGTTATTTTATTTTATTTTGCAATCTGTTCTCGCATGTCTGTATCGGCCTGGATATTCTTCATGCGGTAGTAGTCCATAATGCCTAAATTGCCGGCGCGGAAGGCTTCTGCCATGGCCAAGGGAATTTGCGCCTCGGCAAGGATAACTTTGGCGCGTGCATCTTGCGCTTCTGCTTTCTTTTCTTGCTCCAAGGCTACGGCCATAGCACGGCGTTCTTCTGCACGTGCTTGAGCAATGTTTTTGTCTGCGTTGGCTTGATCCATTTGCAATACGGCACCAATGTTCTTTCCTACGTCAATGTCTGCAATGTCAATAGAAAGTATCTCAAAGGCTGTTCCGGAGTCCAATCCTTTTTCCAGTACTACTCTGGAGATGTTGTCGGGGTTTTCCAACACGGATTTGTGGGAAGCGGAAGATCCAATACTGGACACAATGCCTTCACCTACACGGGCCAAGACTGTTTCTTCTCCTGCACCCCCAACCAGTTGCTTGATATTGGCGCGTACCGTGACGCGGGCTTTGGCAATGAGCTGGATGCCGTCTTTAGCTACGGCTGAAACGGGCGGAGTGTTGATGACCTTGGGGTTTACTGACATCTGTACGGCTTCAAACACGTCTCTTCCGGCCAAGTCAATAGCAGCGGCCATTTTAAAATCCAAGGGGATGTTGGCTTTGTCCGCAGATATCAGTGCGTTGACTACCTTGGTGACGTTCCCTTTAGCCAAATAGTGGGCTTCCAAGGCGTTGGCGTCCATTGTTAAACCGGCTTTTGTACCGGTAATCATAGCCATTACGATAGTGCTGGGTGGTACTTTTCTCCAGCGCATAAGTACCAGCTGTATGAGATTGATCCGTACACCCGATATAAGCGCCTGAAACCACAAGGTGACGGGAAAAAACCATAATAAAATAAAGAAGCCGACGATTCCTACGGCTATCCAAATTAACGTTGCTCCTAACATCATAATATATTTTTTTTAATTGTTTTCAATAGGGGACACAAAGATACTCAATCCTTCTATATGGACTATTCTGATAGGGGTTTTGGCCTGGATGAGCCCTTCCGAGGAGCGGACTTCTATGGTTATGTCTCCAAAGCGGCCATTACCTGCCGGGTTCAAACGCGTAAGGCTGATGCCTTCCATACCTACCTCCACACCTTTGTCTTCCGGGGCAGGAAGGGCTTTTTCTTTTATGCTGTCTTTTAAGGTGATTTTTTTCCACGTTTTAGACCGTAGCGTAAAAAACAGCAAGATGGCCGTTAAGAGCAAAGCGCCAAAGAGCACAATGAAGCCTATAGTAGTCCCAAATCTGGTAAAGGCCAGCACAATGCCTCCGGCGTAACCGGCTAGTCCCAGAATGCCGGCAATACCAAATCCGGGAATGACGGTAAGTTCTGCAAAAAGCAGCAACATCCCCAACAAAATAAGTGTAATGACCAATCCCATATAGTATATCTTTTAAAAATCTTCTTGAACACTAATAGACGTAAAGCCTTTCTTTTGTAGTCCTTCTGCCAGTTCCTGCGCTTGGGTAAGAGAGTTGAACGGACCTATGTAAAAATGCGCCGCTTCTTCTTTCTCTACACGTATGATGTCTTTTTCTGTAAGTGAAGTTACGGCGGCTACCAATTGCGGCGATACTTCATCTTGTCCCAGGTACACCCGGTACGTACGGATTCCTTCCGGTTCTGTTTTGTTTTGAGCCTCTCTTTTGCGCGCTTCTTGTAAAGATAGTGATTTTCCTTCATAAAAAGCTACTACCAGGGCACCGTGGACACCTTGCCTTCTGACTGTCGTCAAAGCTTGTGTGGCCTGGGCGTATTTGGTGAATTGGCCCGCGTAATAGACGTACTTGTTGCCCACTTTTACTTCAAACGCCGGACTGATGCCTCGTAATTGCTTTGGTGTGATTTTACTGCTTAAGGTAAACAATTGGATGCGGTAATAGAGGCTCATGGGTTCGTTTTCCCAGGGAACGATTACAGCTTCTTTTTCTATACGGAAAGTAAGGTCTACAGTAGGAGGAGGTGGAGCAGGAGAAAGAAATACGTGCTTATCCCATGTTCCCTGTTTTTGTTTAACAGGGGTAAAGCGGGGGATATTTGCCTGGGTTTCTGCCGGCTCTACTTGCATGTCCGGTGTTTGGGGCGGAACAGCCAGCACGCCGTGCCACAGAAACATGTCTTCTATGGCCTGGGCTGCTTTTTGTGTATCGCGCAAGGACTGTTGCAGCTCCATAAGGGTAAATTCCCGGTCTCTTATAAGGTTGGCATATACTTGTCTGTCTTCTTCCCGTGACAAAGTGGTGTACGTATTGCGCAATTCGTCTAATTTTTGTTCTTGCCCGGCAACTTGCTCCGTGAGGTTTCGGACGGCTTTATTCAGCTCTGCATAATGTTGTGTAGCTGCTCGTGTTTTTTGAAGCACAGAATCGGCACGATCTTGCTCACGTTCGTTTGTACGGGCAGGCAAGGTGGCTTCTTCAGGTTCCGCCGGAACCGGTACTGCGCCAGACTTGACCTTTTGCACCAGCGGAAGCGAGGCAATTTCCCGCAGTTCTTGTACCGATTGTGGATGTATGGTAACGGGTCCGGGTTCGTACTCTACTTTATAAAGCATCAGGGAATCTTTGGGGGCGATGCGGTCAGACACAAAGTAGAAATACCGGGAATCGTCGGACAGCAGATAGAGCATATCGTTATGGGGCGAGGAAAACGGAATGCCCATATTTTCCGGAACGCTCCATGTCCCAAGATCTTTATCCCAATGACTTACAAACAGGTTCATGCCTCCCAGGCCGGGCAGGCCGTCTGAGCAGAAGTAAAGGGTGTTACCGTCCGGACTCAATACGGGATACATTTCATTGCGGGTGGTGTTGATGGAAGCCGGCAGGCGGACGGGCGGAGACCAGTATGTGGTGTTAGGGTCTTGGCCGTCAGCGGTATCCGATGCTTGTGGGGTGTCGGGTACGGTGCGCCATACGGTGTATAAGTCCCATCCGGTGTTTTGTGATGTGTCGCGGGCAGCAAAGACTATTTTGTCTACAGACGGTCGGTATAGGATGGGCAATGGGTTTTTGCCGTCGTCGTGTACGTGTTCCAGGAGCTCTTTTGGCGGATACCTCCATTGGCCCGAGGGGGCTAAGTCGTAATACAACGGAAACTCTTTCCCGGGGATGACGGCGTACGCTAAAAGGGTAGGACGAATGACGTATCGGCTCATGATTTGTCCGTTTTCAGAGGCCCATTTCCATTGTTCTGCCCGTTGTGTGAGCAAGGAGTCCTCAGACGCCGCAGCTGCACGTGAAAAAGCTTCTATGGCACGCTCAAATTCGTAGGCCATATGCAGCCGCTCCCCTTCTTTAAGCAGTTGCACCGCTGTTTGTGGTTGTGCATGAAGCATAGAAACAACCACACTAAGAGTGGTAGCCAAGACCGTTGCTATGAGATATCTCTTGAACATAATCCGGTAAATGCGAACTACAAAGTTAATTAATTAGGGAAAAAACATTACATTTGTCAGCTATTTTATCAGATAGATATTAATATTAATTATAAGATTATGCAAAGCAAAGGAGCCATTAGGCTGGTGGTAGTACTTATTTCTCTGGCTTGTATTTATCAACTGTCTTTTACGGCAGCTACAAGGATACAAGAGAAAAAAGCAGCAGATTATGCAGAAAAAGCCGTTGTTTCTGTACAGAAAACGCAGGATTACAGGGATATTGATGAATTGGATCAAGCTTTTTTCCTGGATTCACTCAGAAACGCCAAACAAAGCTATTATATCGACTCTATAACTCCGGAAAAAGTGTTCCTGTGGTACACTTTTAAAGAAGTGAAAGAAAGGGAAATCAATTTAGGATTGGACCTGAAGGGCGGTATGAACGTGATGATGGAAGTGAAGTTGGAAAGCCTCATACGCGCGTTGTCCGATTACAGTCAAGAGCCGCAACTGGATCAGGCGCTGGCGTTGGCCAATCAAAAGGTGGCCGAAGGTTCCAGAGCGGACTATCTGACATTATTTGCCGAGTCGTGGAATGAAGTAGCTCCCGGCGAACGCCTGTCAAAGATTTTTGGTACGTACGATATGCGTGAGCGTATCAAGCCGGAAACATCTAACGAAGAAGTGTTGAAAATCATTAGGGCCGAGGCAGAATCTGCAATGGCCAACTCTTTCAACGTATTGCGCAACCGTATTGACCGCTTTGGTGTAACGCAACCCAACATCCAGCGCCTGGGAACGACCGGTCGGATTTTGGTAGAATTGCCCGGTATCAAAGAACCGGAGCGCGTACGGAAATTGCTTCAAGGAACGGCTTCCCTGGAATTTTGGGAAACGTATGAAAACGCCGAGGTGTTCCCTGCCTTGCAAGAAGCCAATACAGTCCTTCGTGAATACCTGGGAGACCTGGAGCCGGTAACGGACCAGGAGAAAGAAGCAGAAGAAAAAGCTGAAGGCGATGACTTGCTGGCTCAGTTGGCAGCAGAAGAAGCTTTGTCTGACGATTTGGCCGCCTGGGCAAAACAGAACCCCTTGTTCCATTTGTTGAACCCCAACGTGTTTGACGGACAAATTGCCCCCGGCCCGTGTATAGGACGCGCTCATTACCGAGACACGGCTGCCATCAATACGTGGCTGGAGTTGCCGCAAGTACAAGCTGTCTTGCCGGCCGATATCCGCACCCTTTGGTCTGTGAAGCCCGATAAAGTGAACGAGGTTTATTTTGAACTGATTGCCATTAAAGTTAATACACGTGACGGCAGGGCTCCTCTGGACGGAGGTGTGGTAACGGATGCCCGTAAACAATTTGACCAGTCACGCGGAGGTGCACCTGCCGTAGATATGGGAATGAACGCGGAAGGAGCACGTGTATGGGCACGTATGACGGCCGATAACATTGGGAAATCCATTGCTATTGTGCTGGATGACATGGTGTACTCGTATCCGCGCGTACATACAGAAATTGCAGGAGGCCGCTCTCAAATAACGGGAGATTTCACCACAGAAGAAGCCGATGACCTGGCCAACGTGTTGAAATCCGGAAAATTGCCGGCGCCTACCAGCATTGTGCAAGAGAGCATAGTAGGTCCTTCGTTAGGATCCCGTTCCATTAGTTTGGGATTGATATCTTTTGCCATTGCCTTCTTGCTGGTATTGGTGTATATGATACTGTTCTATAACAACGCCGGTATCTTTGCATCGGTAGCGTTGCTGTGTAACCTGCTTTTCTTGTTTGGAGCGCTGGTGTCTTTTGGAGCCGTACTTACCTTGCCCGGTATTGCAGGTATTGTACTTACCCTGGGTATGGCCGTTGATGCCAACGTGATCATCAACGAGCGGATTAAAGAAGAAGTACGTTCCGGTAAAGCCTTGCGCCTGGCCGTAGCCGATGGCTATAAGAACGCCTACTCCGCCATTTTAGACGGAAACTTCACCACGTTGATTACGGGTATTATCCTTATGATCTTTGGTTCGGGGCCGGTACAAGGGTTTGCCACCACGTTGGTCATAGGTTTGATTACCTCTTTGCTGACGTCCATTTTCATAACCCGTCTGCTTATTGACAGAAGGCTTGCCAAGGGTAAAAACATATCCTTTGATAACGAAGTCACACGCAACTTCCTGCAAAACACAAAAATTAAATTCATAGAGAACCGGAAGAAATACTACATCACAGCCGCTGTTATTATAGTGGTGGGACTTGGGTTTATTCTGCTAAAAGGATTTAGTTACGGTGTGGACTTTACGGGAGGTCGTACGTATGTCATACGTTTTGACCAGGAGGTAACGGCAGAAGCCGTCAGGGAAAAAGTAACGGAAGCATTCCAGGGCGGTGTGGAAGTAAAAGAATTTGGAGGAAGCAGCCAGATGCGGGTAACTACTAAATACAGGATTGAAGACGAAAGCGTAGAGGCCGATGCAGAAGTGGATGAAATGTTATACAACGCCGTAACAGATTTCTACCTTACGCCCATGACGCTGCAAGATTTCTTGTCTACCATGGACAACCCCAACGGGATTATCAGCTCAGAAAAAGTAGGGCCTACGGTAGCCAGCGATATCAAGCGTGATGCCATCATAGCTATTATCCTTTCTTGTATGGCCATCTTCGCGTACATTGCCATTCGCTTCCGCAACTGGACGTGGGGTACGGGAGGTCTTATTTCGCTGGTGTTCAACACAGTATTTGTGATGGCCTTCTTTTCTATTTTTACAGGCATCTTGCCCTTTACCTTAGACGTAGATCAACAGTTTATAGCCGCCGTGCTTACTATCATAGGATATTCGCTGAACGATACAGTGGTGATATTTGACAGAATCCGTGAGTATAGAACGCTTTATCCCAAACGGGATATACGTGAAAACATTAACGAAGCGCTCAACTCTACCCTTTCCAGGACGGTCAACACATCTACCACTACGCTTGTGGTATTGCTGGCCATCGCCATCTTTGGCGGAGAAGTGATCAGAGGTTTTGCCGTAGCTCTGGCTATTGGAGTGGCCATCTGTCCCTTTACTTCTGTCTTGCTGTCTACTCCCATTGTGTTTGACTTGTGGAGGTACGGAAACAAAAAGACGGCTCAGGAAGTGAAAGGCACAAAAAAAGCAGTTGCCAAACATAAATAAAATACTAACAACCATGAAACCAGTTAAAATTCTGGTAATGGTGCTTTGTCTCATAGGGTGCCAAACGGCACTCTATGCGTATCAAGGCCCCGTTGCCGCAAGCGCA
>DUNA01000044.1 GCA_012839605.1 Bacteroidales bacterium | reverse complement strand
TCTGCGCAACGAATCGGCTTTAAAACCGCTAAATCCGGCTAGTTCTTGTGACAAAAGCATGACCTGTTCTTGATATACGGTAATTCCGTACGTTTCTTTCAAGAATTTTTCCATTTGTGGAAGGTCGTAGGTAATCTCTTTGCGTCCGTGTTTGCGGTCAATAAAGTCGGGGATGTAATCCATAGGTCCGGGACGGTATAAGGCCGTCATGGCTATGAGGTCTTCTACACAGGTGGGCTTGAGTTCTTTGAGCCATTTGCGCATGCCGTCGCTCTCAAATTGGAAGATGCCGGCCGTATCGCCTCGGCTAAACAATTGGTAAGTAGGTACGTCTGTGAGTGGTAAGGCATTGACGTCAATATCTACTCCGTGGTTTTCTTTGATGTTTTCAACGGCTGTCCTCAAGATGCTGAGCGTAGTCAGCCCCAGAAAGTCCATTTTTAACATGCCCACTTGCTCAATCAGCCCGCCTTCATATTGGGAAACAAGGATGTCCTTTCCTGTTTCTTTGTCTTTGCTCGTTGACAGGGGGATATGGTTGGTCAAGGTTTCCGGTCCAATGATGATGGCGCTGGCATGAACTCCTGTGTTTCGTACAGACCCCTCCAGTTTTCGTGCATATTCCAACGTAGTTCTTACGAGCGGGTCTTCAGATTTGAAGGCGGCTTCCAATTCCGGTACGTATTTGACTACGTTGTCAATCGTGATTTTTTGCGCTTTGCCGTCTTTTTCCGGGAGTCTGTCCGGGATCATTTTAGCCAGACGTTCGGCCTCGGGCAACGGAAGGCGTTGTACACGTGCTACGTCTTTTATGGCACTTTTGGCGGCCATAGTACCAAACGTTATTACGTGGCATACCTGGTCAATCCCGTACTTGTTTTCTACGTATTCCAACACTTTGGAGCGTCCGTCATCGGCAAAATCAATGTCGATATCGGGTAGAGATACCCGTTCTTCGTTCAAAAACCGTTCAAACAGCAGTCCGTATTTGATGGGATCTACTAAGGTGATACCCAAACAATACGCTACTACGCTCCCGGCTGCAGATCCGCGGCCCGGTCCTACCCATACGCCCATATTGCGTGCCTGGTGGATGAAATCGCGCACTATAAGGAAATAATCGGGGAAGCCCATCTTGAGGATGGTGTGCAATTCAAAATCCATCCTTTCTTTGATTTCCGGCGTGATTTCACCATACAGATCTTTACCTCCTTCGTAAGTAAGGTGCCGGAGGTAGTCGCCGGCATCAGAAAAATCTTCCGGAATGGGAAAATGTGGTAACAAAGGTTTCCTATCTAGGGAGTACGTTTCAATTTTATTGGCAATGTGCAGAGTGTTTTCCAGTGCTTGCGGTACGTCTGCAAACAATTCTTTCATTTCCCGCGTAGTTTTCAGGTACTCTTGTTCCGTGTAACGCAACTTGCGGGTTTCGTCTGTAACGTCATCGTTTGTAGATACACAAATAAGCCGGTCGTGTGCGGGGGCGTCTTCGTAATTGACAAAGTGGACGTCGTTGGTAGCTACCAGTTGTACCCCATGTTTTTGAGCCAAATGTATGAGGTGCGGCTCTATTTGTTTTTGGAGGGCGAACGTACTTTTGGCGTTGGGATTGTTTAGTAGGGTTTTGTGGCGTTGGAGCTCTATGTAATAATCTTCTCCAAACAGCTCTTTGTATTGTTCTATGAGTACAGACGCTTCGTCCATTTTTCCGGCGGCTACCAAACGCGGCAATTCCCCGGCCAAACAAGCGCTCAAAGCAATCAAGCCGTGGCTATGCTGTTGGAGCAGGCTGTGATCTATACGTGGTTTGTAGTAAAATCCATCTATCCAAGCCTGCGACACCAACTTGATCAAATTCTTATAGCCGTCGTGGTTTTTGGCCAGTAGTACCAGGTGGCATGTAGTGGCTTCTTCTGTGTTCTTTTTTAAATGTCGGCCTTCCGGAGCTACGTATACTTCGCAACCTACAATGGGTTTTACAGAAGGGTAACGTTTGGCTACATTCAAAAACTCCTTTACGCCAAACATGTTTCCATGGTCTGTGATGGCCAGAGCAGGTTGTTTGTCTGCTTGCGCCTTGTGAAAAAGTTCCGGAATAAAGGCG
>DUNA01000043.1 GCA_012839605.1 Bacteroidales bacterium | reverse complement strand
TGCAAATTGGTACGCGTCAATTCTTTGAGCGTTTCGTAGGGTTGCGGGTAATGTTCTCTCCTGAGGATGGTTTGATATTGACAAAGAATACCTGCATACGTTCATCAACGGACTGGATATTGACCAAGAAATCAAAGACGAACTGCTTCAAATTACTCCCTCAACCTATACAGGAAATTAGTATCCCAATTTTTATGAAAAAACCATTTGCCATGATGCTGTGCCTGACATTATTTGTAATGGCGCAAGCTCAACATATTGATTACAAAACATATTTCACACCGGAAAGGCTTCGTGTAGACCTTGTTTTCACAGGAAACGCTCAGACACAAGACGTGTTCCTGCATTCCTTACATAAAGAACCTCTGTGGGCAGGATCAAAAACAGTATTAATAGCTCCTTTTGACTATGGAGATTGTCGTTACAACGTCTATTCCACACAAAACGTTCTCTTGTTCTCCCGAGGATTTAATTCTTTATTTGCCGAGTGGACAACTACAGAGGAAGCTTTGGAAAAAGATAAAGCCTTTGCCACTTCTTTATGGATGCCGTACCCAAAAGACACCGTATGGTTTGAAGTATCGCAAAGGGTTTCGAGCACCGGAGCCTGGAAAGCATTAAAGAGGTTCCGTATTGAACCAACGGATGCACTCATTCGTGTAGAGGCTCCCGTTTGTGAAGCAGAAGCCCTCATCTACAACGGTCCCGTTGAAAACCACGTGGATCTTCTTTTTGTGGCGGAAGGTTATCAAGCTCATGAATTGGAGAAATTCAAACAAGATGCAGCGCGTTTTGCAGAATATCTTTTTGAATACGAACCGTTTACCTCTAGGAAGGCCGATTTCAACATATGGATACTTCCGTTGGAGTCACAAACTTCCGGTCCTTCTTTTCCGCAACATGGACTTTGGACTCAAACATCACTTTACAGTGCTTTTCATACTTTTTATCTGGAAAGATACTTAACCCTCCCAGACTTTTCGCCCTTGGGCAAAGCCGTATCGGGAGCCCCCTTCGATGCCTTATTCGTTATTGTCAATTCAGACATATACGGCGGAGGTGGTATTTACAATTATTACGGCATAAGTACTTCCGACCACAGTTTGAGTAAAGAGGTCTTTGTACACGAATTCGGACACAGTTTTGCCGGATTGGCAGATGAGTATTATACATCAGATGTAGCTTACATAGATATGTATCCTACAGACGTTGAACCATGGGAAGCCAACATCACCACTTTGGTTGATTTTGCTTCCAAATGGGAAGACATCATGCACTTGGAAGGAGTTGGCGTATATGAAGGCGCTGCCTATATGGCAAAAGGCATGTACCGTCCGGCTATAGATTGCCGCATGCATACGAACAACGCTCCGGCTTTTTGTCCCGTATGCCAAAGAGCCATCAATCGAGTCATTGATTCTTATACTAAATGAAATACAGTTTCTTTCTTTTTGATTTAGACAATACGCTCTGGGATTTTGATGCAAACGCCCGCGATTGTATAACTGAGCTGATTGATACGTTCCATTTGCAATCGTATATACAAGACCCGATAGCCTTCTATGATACGTATCATGCCAACAACAAAGCTTTGTGGAATTTGTATGAAGCAGGACAAATGAGTCAGAAAACCTTGCGTTCCAAACGTTTTGCCATGACTTTGGAACAGGCCGGAGTCCCCGATGCAGATACGCTGGCCCCGGAATTAGGAGAAGCGTACCTAGCATTGATGCCCACCAAAACAAAATTGGTGCCTTACGCCAAAGAAGTGCTGGAGTACCTGAAAAGCAAAAACGCAGGCATGGCACTTATTACAAACGGATTCAAAGAGGTGCAATACAAAAAAGTTGAAAGCAGCGGTTTGGATGCATTTTTTGGCCATCATATCTTTATCTCGGAAGAAGTGGGGTATCATAAACCCAATCCACGTATTTTTATAGCTGCACTCACAGCCATTAACGGAAAGAAAAAAGAAACGCTAATGGTAGGGGACCATTTTAGAAACGACATAGAAGGTGCGCAAGTGTTTGGAATTGATCAATATTTCTATAATCCTCAACGTCTTCCCTGCGATGGAGGCCCTACCTATATGGGACACGATCTGCGGGATCTGAAGGACCTGGTGAGACTATAAAAACATCTTCATTGTCTTTGTGAAAAAAATAATTTTCCCTTGCAAATTTTTCAAGGGAATCTTTATTTGATTGCAATTCCATCAAGTATTTTTCTGTTTGATGGATTTGTTCTTTATAGTATCTTTGTTGTGACTTGTTTTCGTTATAATCCTTTAGTGCACGAAACCAACCGATAAAACTGTTGTTGTCAAAAAACAGTATCCAAACCAAAAAGACAACAGTTACTATAAAGTATCTGTTTTTGAGCAACGCAGGAAGTCGGTCAAAAAAGGAACGAGAACGCATGAAGTTGGATTTTTCACAAATATAGCAGGTTTTTCAATATGCGACCTACACTCATCATCATGGCTGCCGGAATGGGGAGCCGCTACGGTAGCCTCAAACAAATGGACGGAGTGGGACCATCCGGAGAAACCTTAATGGACTATTCCATTTACGATGCTCTTGAAGCAGGCTTTGAAAACGTTGTCTTTGTCATTCGCAAAGACTTTATGGACCGGTTCAAGCAATTGTGTGCCAAACGATACGGCAACAACTTTCCTTACGACTTTGTCACACAAGATCTTGACAAATTGCCGGTTGGTATGGCTCCCACACCCGGTAGAATAAAGCCTTGGGGTACCGGTCATGCTTTGTGGGTAGCGGCAAAGAAGGTGGACAAGCCTTTCGCCATTATCAATGCAGATGATTTTTATGGAAAAGATGCATTTTGTGTCTTGGCAGATTTTTTAAAACAACAAGACAAAGACTCAGGTTCTTATGCCATGCCCGGCTATAGATTGGAAAATACCCTTTCTCCTTCAGGTCCCGTGTCGCGAGGCATATGCAGTCGCAACCTAGAAGGATTGCTGACAAGCGTAACAGAACACTATGGCATCCAAAAAGAGAACGACGGAGCCATTGTAAGCCATACCGTACTGAGTGACGGTACCAAAGAATACCACCAACCGGCAGCAGATGCCCTCTGTTCTATGAATTGCTGGGGCTTTCTACCGGATATTTATGAAAAAACCACACAACGTATTAGACAATTCTTGACTCAATATAAAAACGACCTGTCTGCCGAATACCACCTTCCTACCTTGGTCAATGAAATCATCCAAGCAGAAGAAGGAAGGTGCCACGTATTGGAAACAACGGCACAATGGTTTGGAGTAACGTATAAAGAAGACCGCCCGGAAGTAGTCGACCGGCTGGCTGCTTTGCATACATCGGGAGCATACCCTACTCCCTTATTTCCTTAAATGTACATTTTATGAAAAAAATCCTCAATTATTACCGGCCCGGTCTTGGAGAATCTTGGTTGATTATGATTGGCATATTGCTGCTGGCCGGATCTGTTTTTACTGCTGTTGCTGCTTTCGTTCTTAATTATATTTTTCCGGGAACCCTTTCATTGAGCAATCCCAACGGATGGGCTATCCCCATCTTGTATATACTTCCCTTTATAGCAGTATTCCTTTTTGTTTGGTTAAGAGCTAAAAACAAATCCAAAGAAGCAGTGCATGGTGGTATGCCCGGCTATCCCAATCCTCCGGTACAAATAGGACAAGTTCCCCTTGTGTTTTTTATTTTGTTGCTCCCCGTCCTTATCATCAGCATGTCGGTCATTATGGATCCGCTTACCGAGTGGTTGGAAATGCCGGAATTTATAAAAGAAATGTTTGGGAAAATAACACAGACCAATATCCCGACTTTCATAGCCGTAGTCATAGCGGCTCCTTTGCTGGAAGAATGGTTAATCCGTGAAGTAGCTCTGAAGGGTATGTTGCAACACATGGCTCCTCACAAAGCCATCCTGTGGTCTTCCGTCATGTTTGGAGTCATTCACATGAATCCCTGGCAAGCCATTCCGGCATTTTTGATGGGATGTCTTTTTGGATGGTTGTACTACAGAACTCGATCCTACTGGACTTGTGTGGCATTGCATGCGTTAAACAATGGAATGTCTTTTTTCTTGGTGGCTGTCCTTCCGGCTACTATAGTAGAAGAATCGTTGCGCCATCTTGTAGGCAACCAAACGTTCTTTATAGCGCTTGGGCTCTCTTTGGCCGCTCTGGCGTTGTCCATTTTCTATCTGCACAAACATTTGGCTCCGGCCCCTTCCTTACGTATGCATTATGAACGCAACAACGTTGTATCCACTGACCTTTAAGCCTTTGCACAAAGAACGTGTATGGGGTTCGGAATCTTGGGTCCTGAGCGGTTTGGATCAAGATGCCTCCTTGATAGACAACGGGTTCCTAGCAGGAAATACCGTAAATGAAGTATTGGAAATTTACCTCTCAGATTTATTGGGTAGTGAATTGTACCATACAAGCGGCGACGAATTTCCCTTGCTGGCAAAAGAACTGCAAGTAAATGGTTTTCTATCCGTACAAGTACATCCGGACGACAAGACAGCTGCAGAAATGCATAATGCCTTTGGGAAAACAGAAATGTGGTATGTAAAAGACGCCGGTCCGGAAGCAAAACTGTATTTGGGATTCAACCGTTCCATGACGCCTGCGCTTTTTTACGAACATTGTCAAAAAAACACATTGCCGGAAGTGATGAATTGCATCACCCCTAAAAAAGGCGAATGTTATTACATTCCGGCCGGGCTCGTTCATGCTTGCGGTGGCGGCATTACGCTTGCCGAGGTTCAGCAAGTATCTGATATTACGTACCGCATATACGACTGGGGCCGAGAACACAATCCGGCGACGGCCAGAGAAATGCATGTGGATTTGGCCATTGACTGTATAGATTATTCCAAACACATCCCAACCCCTACCACCACCGGAGTGCTGGTAGACTCACCTTACTTTACCGTAACGTTGAAAGAGTGGGATAATCCTTTGGAAATAGATGGTTCCCGGCAAGATCGATTTACCTTATATATGGTCTTGGAAGGAACGATGTCCGTAGCCTATAACGAACAAATATACACTCCCTCTGAGGGAGGTTGCTTATTGATTCCTGCTTCATTGGATTATTGGAAGATCGTACCCGGTCCGCAAACGAAAATCTTGGAAATCACTCGTTAAAACCGCGTATTTTATCCAATTGACGGCGTTCTCTTTTTGTGGGACGCCCTGTTCCTTTTTGTCTGTAAATCACAATCGATTCACGAGGTTGCTGCAACTTGGCCAGTTCTTCTTCCGATGTACAGTCTTGGGCATAAAGCGGTACCTCTTTTGCCGGAAGGCGTCTTTCTGTTTTCTGCAATACCAAGTATGAATAATACACAGGTCCCTTCCTAACAACCAATGTGTCTCCTTCTTTTATGATACGAGAAGGCTTTACAGATACTTCATCTATCTTGACACGGCCTCCCTTGCACGCATCGGCTGCCAGTGCACGTGTTTTAAAAACACGTATAGCCCACAAATATTTATCAATCCGCATTTACCAAAGTCATAGCATGATCAATCCCATGCTTTACAAAAAGTTGAGCGGCATCAATGGCTTTTTGAGTTAGATAAGGCAATTCTTTTTCTTCTTCCTTATTCCAGGGACTGAGTACGTAATCTGCCTGGTATCCTCTTGGAAAATCGTCGCCTATGCCCAAACGAAGCCGGGCATAACCCGTTGTTTCCAATAGCAAAGCAATATGTTTCAATCCATTGTGTCCGCCATCGGTTCCTTTTGCACGTAAGCGCATCTTACCAAACGGCAAAGCTACATCGTCCGTAACAACCAAGATGTTTTCCAAGGGTATCCGCTCTTCCCGCATCCAATACCTGACTGCCTTCCCACTCAAATTGACATACGTGGAAGGTTTTAACAACCATATGGCTTTCCCTGCATATTTAACCTGAGCCATAGAGCCGTAACGCAACGTTGAAAAAGTGGTTTTATGAAGCTTGGCCCAAGCATCCAAAACAGCAAAACCTATGTTGTGCCGCGTACCTGAATACCCGGAACCTATGTTTCCAAGTCCTGTGATTAGGTAAGACATAATAAGCAAGAAAGACTACGCTTCCTCTGTAGCTTCCGGCGCTGTTCCTTCCGTTCCTTCTACTCCTTCTTCTGCTCCTTCTTCCTCTTCTCCTTCTTCTCCTTCTTCCAGTGCAGCTGCATCTGAAATAGAGGCACGCGTCATCTTAACCATACAGACGAGCGTTGTTTTGGGTGTCAAAATCTCTAGCTTGTCAAATGAAAGATCGCCTGCTGCAATAGAACTGCCTAAAGCCAATTTTGTAACATCCACATCCAAAGAATCGGGAAGGTCTTCCAAACGAGCACGAACAAACAGTTTTCTGCTCAAAACATACATCTTGCCTCCCTCACGTACTCCAATAGAGCTTCCTTTCAAAACTACAGGAATATAGACAGATACAGGTTTTTTCGGATCAATAGAAAGAAAATCCAAATGCAATATTTGCTCTAACAAAGGGTGGAACTGCGCTTGATGCAACAGACAAAGCTGTTCTTTTCCATCCACGTTAAGATTTACAATATACGAATTGGGGGTATAAATTAACGGCCTCAGTTCCTTTTCCGAAACGGAAAAATGAAGGGTTTCTTTGTTAGTACCGTATAATACACAAGGTACTCTCCCTTCTCTACGCAGTTGTTTAACGGCTGCTTTTGTGAAGTTGTCCCGCTTGCGGGCATTGATTTCTAATTGTTTCATACGTGTGTTCGTTAAAAGTGTTACTCAATTCGGGCTTTTCCCGAATCCCATGGCACCTTACCGGGGCACTGCCCAAAAGGCGGGCAAAAGTAATGAAAATCTATGTGTTTGCAAAATTATTCCACATACGGAATCCAATCCAGAAAGACGTTCCAGGAAGTGGATTCAAAAGCCGTTTGTGTACGAGGCAATGTAGAAACGGGAAGATAAACTGCCAATCCGGAAAAAGATTCAATAGGAATAGTAATAAAATCCTTGGTAGCTTTCTTAAAAACCACCGTATTTTCCAATGCTTCGGAAAACGAGACAAGGTCTTGAGCCGTTCCCAGGGCTGCAGCCACATTTTCTATATCCCAAAACACGTTTTCTGTGAGGCGATCATACGTTTGCAGGTTTTTACGATCTACAGATTCGGGATTCAGAGGGTTGTTTTTCAGTATGTCTTTAAAGGCTTGTGCCAACGCAGGAATACCGCTTGTTCTCACAAGAGAAATGGTGGCAGAACGGTAATATCCTCCTTGTTCTGCATACTCATACTTATTATAGTATGCGTTGCACAGCTCAATCAGACTTCTTTCTCCTCTATAGGGGAACAAACTGCTCGTAAGCTTATTGTATGGATATCCCGTATCTATAATTTCTGTAGGCGACCCCATAAGGTAGCGAGCCGTTTCTTTCAGATCATAATACGTTTGTATATCTGCCATCAGACAAGCATCAAAACATACGTATTCGTGATAATATTTTTTTAGGACATGTGCCAAATCGGGAATTTCCATCTCGTTCTTTCCGTCTTTTCCAAACGTTTTGGTTTGTGGATAAGCCGGGTCGTATATATCATATAAAAAAGGCGATACAACAGATTGCGGAGCAACCGTATATTTGGGCGTTTCGCCATACAGTCCTTCCGGAAGCCAACCTGTGCCATGAGACCAGAGAATCAATCCGTACGTTTTGGCCGGACAAGCGTCTCTTGTATGCTCTATCACTTGTTCCAATACAGATGGATGGGCAGAATTTACCGCTCCGTACCTATAGAGCGTATCGGGCTTTAAGGTATGGTTGCGGGATGTGATACGAATGAGAAAGGCCCCTACGCCTTTGCGATCTGTATATACAAAGAGCGCATGGTCTTCCGGTAAGCGTGAATGGTTCAGTATCTCTGCCATATTGGCTTCAGCCAAGTCTGTAAGGCTGTTATCGGCAGCCATATAGATTAAAAGACTATGGGTGTATCCGCTGCATGGAAAGAACCATCTCTCGCAAGCGGTCAAGGAAAGGCATAAAAAAAACAAGCCAAAAAGATTGCTTTTCTTCATAGCATGTAAAGATAATCTTTTTTTTATCTTTGTAAGGAGACATTTTCTTCAAAAAAGTATTGTATTATGAAAAGTTCAAACGTATTAGCATTTATGGGCGGAGCCTTACTTGGTGCCACCCTGGCCTTATTGTTTGCTCCTGCCAAAGGGAGTGAAACAAGACAAAAACTCAAAGAATCCATAGGTGAAGGAGTTGAAGACCTAAAACAAGAATACAAAAAGCATTTTCCCGTAAACCAGGAAGAGGGTCCGGATGAAGAGGCATAAAGAAATGAACATAAAAGATTCTGCTAAAGAATATCTGAGTCTGAAATCAGATGCCTTCAAATTGGGACTGGTAGAAAGCATCAGTGTAATCGTTAACCGTCTGCTGAGTGTTTTCCTGCTCATTTTGGTGCTTCTGATAGCCCTTGTTTTTCTGGCAACAGGAGCTACGCAATGGTTGGGACAATTGCTGGACAGCACGACGGCTGCTTCGTTGATTACGGGAGGCTTCTTTCTACTGCTGTTTATCATCTTGTTTTTACTGAGAAAAAGATTGTTCACCAACACGTTTGTAAAGCTGTTGGTCAATATCTTTTTTCGTGAGACAACCGATGTATTAAAGGAGGAGTAGATTATGAAAAGTAGGAGATTCATTTATTCGAGAATCCGTACCATCAAACAATTGAGAACGGAGCGTGAATCTTTGGAATGGCATATCAAGGGCATTGAAAATCGTTTTAAAAACAACATCCCCGTTTCGCCTTCCAAGGGAAGCCGGCTTGCCATATTCCTCCCGGTAGCCATTACAACGTTTACACTTGTACGTCAAATAAATCGTTGCGTACAAAGAATTCGCGAAAAATAATACAACTATGAGATATATGAGAATCGCCTTTGCTTGCTTGGCAGGCCTGGCAGGTTTGTCTTGTGCCAATGGCAACAAACCTGTCAAACAACAAGAAGATACATTCAAGTACCTTGTTGACGAATTTGCAGACATCAAAATCATCCGTTACCGTATCCCCGGCTGGGAAGATCTCACGCTGCAACAAAAATCTTTTATTTATTATATGGGAGAAGCAGCCAAAAGCGGCCGAGATATTTTCTGGGATCAAAACTTCAAGTACAACCTGGACGTAAGAAAATGTTTGGAAACCGTTCTGGAAACGTATACAGGAGATAGAAACACACCTGAGTACCATCAATTTCTAGTATACGCAAAGCGGGTGTTTTTCAGCAACGGCATTCATCATCATTATGCAGAAGAAAAAATCATTCCGGAATGTCCGGCATCATATATAGAAAGCCTTTTGCAGGAATCTGAATGCGAAGAAGAAGACATAGAACGGCTTACAGATATCATGTGCAATCCCAATACCTATAAAGTACGTAGGAATACGGGAAAAGACGGCGATATCCTGCTTACCTCCTCCACCAATCTCTACAGCGGTGTCACCCGCAAACAAGCAGAAGCGTTCTATGCAGGTTTGGAAGATCCTTCAGATGCCAATCCGGTGGAACACGGCTTGAACAGCCGCTTAGTTCTTAAAGACGGAATAGTACAAGAAGAAGTATACAAAACAGATGGAAAATACGGTCCTGCCCTGGAACAAGTATGTCATTGGTTGGAAAAAGCAGCCGAAGTAGCGGAAAATCCCCGTCAAGCCGAATACATCCGCACACTTATAACATACTATAAAACAGGAGATTTGGCACTGTGGGATGCTTTTAATATTGCATGGGTTCAAGACACGGACCTTTTTGCAGATTTTATCAACGGATTTATAGAGGTATACGCAGACCCGATGGGCAGAAAAGGAGCTTGGGAAGCGCACGTGAATTTTAAAGACGTAGAGGCTTCGCGCCGGACTGAAATCATCAGCAACCAAGCCCAGTGGTTTGAGAACCATTCTCCCGTAGACCCGCGTTTTAAAAAGAAAGAAGCGACAGGCGTCTCGGCAAAGGTCATCAACGTGGCTATGCTGGGTGGCGAATCGTACCCGGCTACGCCTATTGGCATAAATTTGCCCAATTCCGACTGGATTAGAAAAGAATACGGGTCAAAATCCGTCACCATTGCCAACATCACACAAGCGTACGACAAGGCGGCAGAAGAATCGCCCAAGAGCATGCTTGCCGAGTTTTCTTTAGACGAAGAAGAGGCGGCTTTCTTGAAAGAATACGGAAGCCTTACGGGGAACTTACATACAGACCTTCACGAATGTTTGGGTCACGGGTCGGGACAACTCTTGCCCGGCGTGTCTCCCAATGCCCTGGGAGAGTATAGTTCTACTTTGGAAGAAGTGCGGGCAGATTTGTTTGCTTTGTACTACATAGCCGATGACAAACTGGTAGAATTGGGCATTTTGCCCAACCAAGAAGCTTACAAAGCAGAATACATCAATTACATACGGAACGGTTTGTTTACCCAGCTGGTGCGTATTGAGCTAGGGAAAGACCTTACTCAGGCACATATGCAATGCAGGCAATTGATTGCAAAATGGGTTTTTACCAACGGAAACGCTATAGAACAAGTTGTCAAAGACGGGAAAACGTATTTTGCCATCTGTGATTACGAAACACTCCGCTCCCTTTTTGCTACGTTGCTATCAGAAGTACAACGAATCAAATCGGAAGGCGATTACGGTGCAGGAAAAGCCTTGGTAGAACAATACGCCATAAAAATAGATCAACCGCTGCATGCAGAAGTACTGAAACGATATGCTGCTTTAGAATTAAAACCATACGGAGGTTTCATAAATCCCAATTTGGTGCCGGTATACGACAAAAAGGGAAGATTGAAAGACTTCAACCTGGAATACGCGGCTGATTTTCTGCAACAACAGCTCTCTTACGGAAAAGCTTACGGATTTTTGTAACGGAAAAGTTCCTCTGTAGCCAAAGCTATTTTAGTTACTGAAAAATCATCGCCCCGGGGAAAAACCCAGAAAGAGTCGTTTAATGTATTGAGATCTACACAATCTCTTTTGTACTTGCCGTAATTGTATTCTATGTGGCACGAATAGAGCCCTTGTGCCGGCATAAAAAAGGTATATTCTTTTCCGTCATGGACGCCTTCCAGCCGGAATCCGTCCATATCGTGTATAAGCGTTGTTTCTCCATACTCAACCAGTCCTCTGGAATTGGGCAACAAGCGCAAATCTGCCTTCTTGGTAAAACTATACACCCCGGCCTCTACCTCTGCCCTCACCTGCAACCTCTCCCATTCATACCAGTCGGGTATATGAGAAAAGTGCGTTTCTCCCTCTGTAGCCTGCAATTCTCCATACTCAGACATGGTCCAGCGTTTTCCGCAATGGTTGCACCAGAGTTGAGCTCCTCCCGAATCCATCTTGTACTCGGTTTTGCATGACGGACACTGGTACAACACTTTGTGCAAACCGCGTGCCCTGTTCTTGTACCGTACCCTTATCTTGTTTTCACGTTGCCAAGCAAAATCATCGTATTCAAAAGCATCGTTGAGAATATCATTGATCTGATCAAATGTCATTTCTTCTGCTTGCTGCTGTGTGAGGACTTGTGTCATGACAGCCCGGGTACGCACCCCCCGTGAACGCTGATCCCAGAACGGTGAATTAATATGGTGTCCGCTCGTCATAAGGGTTACAACCGGCACGTTCAGGTATTTTACCAATTTCCCCAAAGACGGCGGAAGAACGGCCTTTGTTCCGAAAGAGAATACCGTGCTTCCGGATAAACAGCTGCAATTTTCCCGCGATCGGTTACTGTCTGCAGATGGCGTATGAGCCCCACATCGTTTGTAAACTTACGTTTTCCAATACAACCCACCCGACGCATAAGCCACTCCAGGCCTATAAAGCCGTCTATGGCCACTACATAAAAAGGCTGGTGTGGAAAGACGGCCACAGTTGCTACGGTAAAATCGTAAAAAGCATTGTGGTTACACAACAACAAATAAGGCGGCTTTACTTGTTCCATACCTGTTTTGGTGATTTTTGAACGCTTGAACCAAAACTGGGGGAACGTAAGCAGCCAGATGACAGGCCTTAAGTACCAACTTACCGGCCTGGGCGCTTTGGCGAGGTCAAAACGCTTAACTTCGCGCAACGGAAAAAAGTTTATGGCGTATTTCATGCGGCAAATATATACAAAAAGTAAAATTCATTTTCCTATTAAAATTTATTGTTTATCTTTGTTTATTACATATTGGCTTAATATTATTAACCCTATAAACTAATTATTAACCTAAAAACAAGACAGATGAAAAAATTCCTTTTATTGACTTTGTCAGTCATGATGGGGGTTTCGGCATTGTTTGCACAGCAAAGGGTTACCGGTACGGTAACTTCAGCAGAAGATAATGCTCCCCTCCCCTATGTGACAATTGTTGTTGGCGGGACAACCATTAGCGCACAAACAGACCTTGATGGTGTCTATTCCATTAATGTACCCGCCGGAAGCAATTCGCTCACATTTTCATACGTTGGGATGGAAACAGTAACCGTCCAGATTGATAATAGATCTGTTGTGAATGTTGAAATGCTGCCGGCAGCGGAAATGCTACAAGACATTGTAGTTGTCGGATACGGTGTAACCCGTAAATCTTCATTCGTCGGATCTGCTTCTGTTATGAGTGGAGAAAAACTGGAGAAAATGCAATCCTCCAACATTTCCAAATCTTTGGAAGGTGCCTTGGCAGGAGTGCAAATTACCAGTAGTTCCGGTACTCCGGGATCCGGTGCTTCAATTTATGTGCGCGGTATCGGTTCCATCTCTGCCAGTCAGGCTCCCCTGATTGTAGTAGACGGTGTACCTTATGAAGGTTCTTTGAACTCTATACCTTCCCAGGATATTGAGTCCATGACCATTCTAAAAGACGCTGCAGCCAACTCTATTTACGGAGCACGTGGTTCTAACGGTGTTATTGTGATTACCACAAAACAAGGTCGTGCAGACCGCGTACGCGTTTCTTTTGAAGGACGTGTAGGTATCAACGACCGTGCAGTGCCTGCTTACAATATTATTTTAGATCCGGGCGAGTTTTACGAAATGGCTTGGGAGTCTATCAGAAACCAAATGTATTACAGCGGTTCCATGGATTACATGGCTGCCGGGTATTACACATCTAACAATTTGATTGATTCATACCTCAAGTACAATGTGTACAAAGGAGTAGACAATCAAAGCCTTGTAGATCCCCTTACAGGTAGACTCAACCCGAGCGCCTCTACTAAAAAATGGACAGACGACTGGACAAAAGACGTATTCCGTGCAGGTATCCGTCAAGAGTATTCAGTATCTGCCAGCGGCGGTTCGGAAAACACCCAAGCGTATGCTTCTATCTCTTACCTGAACGACGAAGGATACGTAGAAAAATCCGGATTTAGCCGTATTTCAGTACGTGCCAAAGTTGACCAAACCATTGGTAAATTCATCAAAGTGGGTATGAACGTAGCATACTCCAACACAGAACAAGACCAGTTTAACACCAGTGTGGGAAGCAACTACTCCAACTTGTTTATGTTCTCACAACAAATTGCTCCCATTTATCCCATCTTCTTATACGACATAAACACAGGAGAACGTCTGTATGGTGAAGACGGTACGGTATTGTACGACTGGGGTAACGAGTACCAACGTCCGTATTCCAGTAACTCTAACGCTTACGGACAGATGATGACCTCTAAGTACACCAACACAAGAGATAACGTTTCCAGCCGTGCATTTGTGGATGTAAGAATCCTTAAGGATCTGAAGTTCACCGCAAACGTAGCTTATGACGTATTTAACTCCAGGTGGGTGGAAAACTACACGAACGTAGGTGGTGACGCCCTTTCTGTAGGAGGCCGCGGATACCAAACATCTTCCCGTAACGCTGCGTTGAACATCAACCAGCTGCTGAATTACAACCCCACATTTGGAGATCACGAACTGAACGTTCTGTTGGGTCATGAAACAAAAAATGACCAATACAACTACTTGTATGGACACATGACCAACTTTGTTGACAACAACAATAAAGATTTTGCCAACGCTACCATGTACCAAAACCTAACCTCGTATTCTCAAGGATACGCTCTGGAAGGATTCTTTGGACGTGTTGAGTACAACTACGGCAACAAATATTACGCAACGGCTTCTTACCGTCGCGACGGTTCTTCACGCTTTGCTCCGGAAAACCGCTGGGGTGACTTCTGGTCCGTAGGTGCTTCTTGGCGTCTGGATCAAGAAGGATTCTTAAGAGGATCCAGTGTGATTGACCAATTGAAACTGAAAGCCAGTTACGGAACACAAGGTAACGACAACATTGGTATGACTAAGGTCTATCAAGACTTGTACTCCATTGCACGTGTTGACGGTGAAGCTTCGCTCACCAAATCATTCCGTGGAAACAGAGACGTTACTTGGGAAAAAAGCACCAACTTTAACGTAGGTCTGGAAGCAGCTTTGTTCAACAGGCTAAATCTGAACGTGGATTACTTTATCAAGAAAACCACAGACATGATTTACAACCGTCCGTTGGCTCCCTCACAAGGTAGTCCATCCTCTCTGCTGGTGAACGACATTGATATGCAGAACTCCGGAGTTGAGTTTGAACTGTCCGCAGACTTGGTGAAAACAAGAGATATTCGCTGGAACTTGTCTATCAACGGAACGCACTACAAGAACCAATTGACAAAATTGCCTTCAGATAAAGACCCCGAAGGATATCAATCCGGTAGTTACTGGCGTAAGATAGGCGGAAGCCTCTACGACTGGTACACCTACGAATGGGCCGGTGTAGATCCTACAAACGGCTTGCCCCAGTATAACAAATACACCAAAGACGATGATGGCAACGAAACTGTTACTATAGTAAACAGAACGTCTGAAGCCTCGTTGCGTGAAATAGGTAAATCTGCCCTTCCCGATTTCTACGGTGGGTTCTCTACTTCACTCCACGCATACGGATTTGATTTGAGCGCTGCTTTTGCTTTCCAAATTGGTGGCTGGGTATCTGACTCTCATTATCAAATGTTGATGACAGCCGGTACAGTAGGTCAAAACTGGCATACTGATATCTTCAATCGCTGGACACCTGCCAACACAGTTACGGACATTCCCCGTGTAGAATATCAAAACCAAGATATGAACCAGGGATCTACTCGTTTCTTAACGAGCGCTTCTTACCTGAGCCTCAGGAACTTGACACTTGGCTACACCCTTCCTAAGAAAGTGGCTGAGAAAGTCAACATTGCCAACTTGAGGATTTACCTAGTTGGTGATAACCTTTGGTTTAAGTCTGCCCGTAAAGGGCTCGATACCCGCCAAAGCATTGGTGGAGGAACGGGTTATATTTACTCGGCCTTAAGGACTTATTCAGTTGGACTGACTATTGCTTTTTAGCATAGTGTAAATCTTTTTAAAATAATATGACTATGAAAAAAATATTATATGTAGTAGCAATCGCTTCTTTAAGCATCCTCGGTTTTGCTTCTTGTAGTGAAAGCTTCTTCGATACCGAATACACTTCCTACCTTTCGAGCGATAAAGCTGCAGAGTTGGTTAAAGAAGATCCTTCGTTTTTGGATTCCTACATCAACGGGGAGTATTCTTGGCTGGTGCGGTACAACATCTCGGGTGGAGGGGCGCACGACGACTTTGGTCATATGTCCGTTGGTCTATCAATGGATATGATGGGAGAAGATATTTCCATCAACGCCCACCACTGGTTTGGTTACGACTACGAACACGACAACCACGAATTCAACTACCGCAGGACGTTGGCAGACTGGATGACCTATTATACGGTCATTGACAAAGCCAACGAAATTATTGACTTCTTCTCTCCGGAAGAAGATCCCACCACGGCAGCTGCCAGAGGATACTTGGGTCAAGCTTATGCCTTGCGTGGCTTTGCATACTATTACCTCATCCAATTGTACCAGCATCCGGTGACTTCATCCGGTGCACCCAACTTGGATGCCAAAGGGATTCCCTTAGTATATGCTTCCAGGGATGAAGTTGATGCCGACACGCAAGACGAGCGTTCCGGTAGAAATACTGTGGCTATGATATACGACCAAATTGAAAGCGACTTAGAGAAAGCCGTTGCTTTGCTAGATCCTTCCGATAATCAAGTATATGTAAGACCTGCTAAGATTTATATAGATAAAAACGTAGCTTACGGATTGCAAGCACGTTTCTACTTGCTCTCGCAACAATGGGATAAAGCCATAACGGCAGCCAGAAATGCATATGCCGGATACCCACTCATGGGAGAAGCCGGATTGAAAGACGGCTTTATGCACATAAACAATTCCGAGTGGATGTGGGGCTTTGAGCACAGCACAGAAACACAAACCACGTACGCCTCTTTCTTCTCTCACATTTCCAACATAACGGGAGGTTACGGCGGACTGGCTTACAGCGCCAAATTGGTTGACAGACGTCTGTACGACCAAATTCCCGCAACGGACTACCGCAAAGTTCACTTTAACGGACCGGAAGGAGACGCCAGCCAAGAAAGTGCAGGAGCAAAACTTCCTTATGCCAACGTGAAATTTGGATGGGTTGCCGGATGGGTTATGGACTATGTGTACATGCGCGCAGCAGAAATGTACTTGATTGAAGCTGAAGCTCTGGCACACAAAGGCGACAACTCCGGTGCAGCAAATGCTCTGAAGACACTTATGGCCAACAGAGATCCGTCCTGGAATAAATCCAGTGTTTCTGTGGATGACGTGTATCTGCAACGCCGTATTGAACTTTGGGGTGAAGGATTTAATGGATACGACCTCAAACGCTTGAACAAGGGTATCGATCGGAACTACGAAGGTACAAACCACCTTGCAGGCTTTAGGATTGTTGTTCCTCCTCTTGCAAGAACGTGGATTTACCAAATCCCCAACCGTGAAATGCAGGAGAATCCAAAGATTACTGATGAAGATCAAAACGAATAGTTAATCAGTCAAACACGTTATTATGAAAAAATTATATCATATTTTTACAATGACCGGAGTCTTCCTGTTCTTACTCAGTGGCTGTCATGAAGCTGCGCTTGTGAAAAGCGAAGTAGAAGACGGTTTCAACTGGAATAGTTCCAACGCTCCGACCATTACTATTGGACAGCCTTCAGGCCTTACAGCTAAAAGTGTTACTCTATCGGCAAGCCTTTCCGGTGTTAGCGATCCTTCTTCCATCATTGATTTAGGGTTTATGTACAGCACGGAAAGCCAGTTTGCTTCCAGTACTATCAGAACTTTTGCCTGTGAATATTCAGAAACCATTTCTGCGACAATTCCTTTGAACCCAAACTCCACGTATTACATCAAGGCGATTGCGGCTACAAAGGACGGATACGCATCTAGTGAAACGGTAACTGTAAACACACCCGACGTACCGCTAGTTGAAAAATTGGACGGTTCCGTATACGGCAAGAAAAATGTGTACGACTACTGGGAAGACGATGCCTGGGATATAGAAATTACTCTTAAAGAAGTAGGTGAGAACACCTTCCACCTTTGCAACTTTGATCCGTATTTCTATGACAACGGCTTTACGTATGAAAAAGGCGTAAACTACGCAATAGGTATTTTTGATCCGGAAACGAATACCATGACGGTTGAACCCATTGATATAGGCTACCAAGACGCCTATATTGCCGGATACGACGGAAGCATCTGTGATATCATCCTCACCTTTGATGAGGAAGGATTGACCATGACGTTCAATACACTTTGGGGAGTACACTCACCCGGAGGATGGTACAACCTATTCCAGCCGTTGACTCTCAATAGATTATAACATCTAATCTATACACAAAAAGGCCGGTAAATCCGGCCTTTTTTTATTTTTTATATGTTGTAATGATTCCTGTAGTCACCAGGAGCAAGCCCATGAAAATGTAGGCAAGCCAAAGCCATAATAGATCTTGAAAACGAAACTCTGCATACGTTCCCACCAATTCCTCCCATTCTTTGTGGCGTACTAAAGACAATTTCCACCTGCCTACCCTTCCCGATTTTTTATACGTTACCTGAAACTCATCGTGTTCCTTATCTTTATGGTACATCAACACTTTTGCTTGTACGTCTGTTATTTGGGCCCTGGGTAATATGATTACTTTTTCCTGGTTTATAGATAAATTGCTGTTGGGGTTCATAAAATTTTTATGGCTTACCCAACCGGTAGCCTCCACACCGGATTCGTGATCTACAGCGGTCATACGTACAGCCGGTACACCTCCTACATATCCATATGATATATACGTTATCGTATCTGCACTGACTATTCTTTTTGCGGCCGGTATGTATTCATGAATAATGACATCTACTCCTGCTATTCGACCTGTCGTTTGTCCGTTTTCGATAGTAAAAAAATTTGGTTTTTCCCGGCTCACCTTACCGGTAACCGGGTGTACTACCAATAGTTTTAGCGGATTGAGCGTAACATCCAAACTATCCAACAACAACATAAACGGAAGTTCCAATCCCTGTCCGTCTACCAAAGCCACATCAACCGGCTCTTTCAGTGGACAACGTACGATAACATTTCTGTACGTTGAAGCATGCATGTAAAAAGTAACACCGGCACCCGTTAAAAACAACAGTGCCAATACCGTAAAGAAGGGTTTTCCCCATTTTCGTTTCATTCCACAAATTTATAAAGATTTCGTGTATCTTTGTTTCATGAAAAAGCATTTTATTCTTTTTCTGTTGCCTGTACTTCTTTTGTGGGGCTGTCAGTTGAATGAAAAAGAAGCAACTACAACAGAAAACACCTTTATAAATCCGGAAAATTACATCCCCGGTATCGTAAGATTAAAAGTAACAGAAGATTACGCACAACTGCTGGAATCAGAAAAAGACGCTCTTTTTCCCGGCATCAATGTATCTGTTGCCAGAACGTTCCCATCTTGTGGAAAATTTGAAGAAAGAACTAAAAAGGCCGGGTTGCATTTGTGGTACGACGTTACTTTTGATCACACCATTCCTATTACGAAAGCTGGAGAAGATTTGGAAACAATAGACGGTATAGACATCATTGCCTATTTGCCCAAAATGAATTTCCACAGTACTGCCGACGAAGGAACGTTCCCGTTCTCAGACCCGCTGCTTCCTTCACAATGGCATTACCACAACGACGGAACACTTTCAGGTTCCGCAGCCGGTGCCGATATCAATCTCTTTGAAGCATGGAAATATTACACGACAGGATCTAACCGGGTCGTTGTAGCTGTTGTGGACGGCGGAGTATCCTTTCATCACGAAGACCTAGCGGCCAATATGTGGGTAAACAAGGCAGAATTGGAAGGCGAACAAGGCATTGACGATGACGACAACGGTTATATTGACGACGTATACGGTTTCAATTTTATAACCAATACAGGATACATTACGGAAGAAAATCACGGAACACACGTAGCCGGGACCATAGGAGCCGTGAATAACAATGAAATAGGACTTTGCGGTATAGCCGGCGGAGACGGAACCGGCCAAGGCGTATTGATCATGTCATGTCAAGTGATGGATAAAAACGAGAATTGGGGAGACAGCGCCAAAGCCATAAAGTATGCAGCCGACAACGGAGCCGTCATCTGCCAGAACAGTTGGTCATATAGAGAATATACAAACGCTACCAAAGCCTATATAGAAGCGGCCATCGACTATTTCAACACATACGCCGGAATGGATGAAAACGGCAACCAAACGGGTCCCATGGCAGGCGGACTTGTTGTGTTTGCTGCCGGTAACAACAATACAGACACGGGTTACCCCGCTTCTTACGAAGGCGTGATGGCTGTCTCTGCCCTAAAACACAATTACGAAAAAGCCGGGTATTCCAATTTTGGAGAATGGATAGACATAGCGGCTCCCGGAGGAGAAGGATCCGGCGCTTTCCCCAAAGGAATGGTTCATAGTACTTTTGCTGAAAACAAATACGGTTATCTAATGGGTACATCCATGGCCTGCCCACATGTTTCCGGTGTGGCAGCGTTGGTTGTTTCCCATTTTGGAGGACCGGGTTTTACAAACACCATGCTCCGGGACGCTTTGATTCATAATACAAAAGACATCAATACGTACAATCCACAATATAAAAACCTATTGGGATCGGGCTTGGTAGATGCGTATGCGGCGTTAGCCGGTTTCAGTACAACGGCACCGGAACCGGTCCAAGGTATATACCACAACGTTCTGGCCAACCGTATTGCCTTATCTTGGCTCGTGCCCATAGATACAGACGACGGGAAAGCATACAGTTATACCGTATACGGTCACAGAGCTGAAACACCGGATAGCGTTTTTACTGTTCGTGCTTATACGGAACGTTGGCGTCAACCGGGTGACACCGTTTTTGCTCAAATCGGTGATTTGGATTTTTCCACCACATACAGTTTGGCTGTGCAAGCCTTTGACTATGCAGGAAATGCAGCTGAAACCTCTGCATACATCCAAGTAATTACAAAAGAGAACAACGCTCCCATTCTTATTCCCATTGACTCCACGACCATCACCTTGAAAGCCCACGAAAGCGGTTCGCTGTCGTTTGCGGTAGTGGAGCCGGATTTGCATGCATTCACCTGTACCCTTACTCCCGGGTCGGATGCGGCTACTTTATCTATGAAGAATGATTCAACGGCCGTAGTGCATTTTCATGCACCCAATGCGTCGGAAGGAATGTATTCCGGCACGTTAACGGCTACCGATGCGTACTGTTTGTCTTCTTCCATATCGTTTACTTATAAAATCCTTAAGAACAACCCGCCCGTTGTCGTAAAGACAATAGATGATATTTATTTTGGCAATTTGGGAGGAACAAAAAGGATTCTGATAGATGATTATTTCCACGATCCGGACGGAGAAATATTGCAATACACGTTTTCTTCATCTACCTCCAACGCATTGGCCACATTGGAAAACAATATGGTCTATATAACAGGAAAAAATTACGGTTATTCTACAATTACCATTACAGCCACAGATGGTTTGGGAGCAAGTTGTCATATGGATGTTTCCGTGCTTGTACGCGATGGGCGTCAACCCGTTGATTTATACCCCAATCCGGTAACTGATGTGTTATACGTGCGTACGGGAGCACCTGTAACAGCCGAAATTGCCCTCACTTCTGCCCTGGGATCGAAAGTGATCCACGGAACGTTCAATACGGGACCGTTCCATCCGGCTTCTATAGATGTAGCAGGTCTGAGCAGCGGTACGTATACAGTAACCATACTACTGGAGGGTGTGGAGCACAAAAAAACCATCATCAAATTGTAATCAAATATGAAACGTGTCTATTATAAGCATATCCTTCTTCTGTTCTTGCTGGTCCCGGTGTCTACAGCAGCGCAAAGCATACCTTTCCTGGGGCTGTGGCCGGATCCGGCTGTGTTGGCTATGGGTGGAACCGGTGCTGTAGCAACAACAAGCGCTTTTTCTTTATACAACAACAGCGCAGCCGCCGTTTGGTCAGAAGGCAAAGGGGCTGCACAAGCATCCTATACGTTATGGCAAACAGGACTTGTAAACCATATGGGTGCACTCTCGGGGTTTTTTACATGGCATGAAAAACATGCCGTTTCTGTAGGGTCCCGTTTGTTCTTGCATCCGGAAAGTGCTTTGACAAACCCATTGGGAATTATAACGGGTATGTACAAACCGATTGATTTTTCTGTAGATGTGGGATATGCGTACAAAGTGGCACCAAAACTATCTGTCGGAGCTACGTTGTATTACATCAGATCGCAGATGAGCCCGGAACATACGTCAAATGCTTTTGCTTGTGACGTAGGTCTGCTGTACAAACAAGATTGGTTCAGTTTGGGTTTGACAGGCAAAAGTTTAGGAACCCCCATACGATACGAAGAATTTTCGTCTGCGCTTCCTGCCCGTGTGGAATTGGGAGCCGGAGTATCCCTTCCCTTGGCAGGCGACCACAAATTGCAAGGGAACCTGCAAGGTAGTTATATGCTCTATTACAGAGGCATTGCTGCCGGAGTCGGTTTGAAATATACCTTCAAAGAATGGATAGGTATAAGTACGGGATTTCGTTACGGCACCCCGGATAAGGAAGTTCCTTCCTTTCTGAGTGCCGGATTGGATATCACATGGGCCGGCTTGAAAATACAAGGTACCTGGCTTTACGGATTTTACAAAGGATTGTTGACCAATAGTTTTTCCGTAGGTTTGGGATGGGTATTTTAACGTCTGCTAAAAAGCTTCTGCATCCAACTTATCACTCCACAAGTACTTGTTTGTTTCTTTTACCAAAACGCCTGTTAAAAGCAACAAGGAAATAAGGTTGGGGATAGCCATAAGGGCGTTCATGGCGTCTGCCAAATCCCATACCATAGATAAATTTACTACAGAACCTATAAACACTACGGCCACCCATAAGATGCGGTAGTAAAAAATCACTTTTTTCCCACCCAGGTATTCAATGGCTTTTTCTGCGTAATAGGCCCATCCCAAAATGGTAGAGAAAGCAAACGTAATAAGGCCCACGTTTAAGATAATGGGGCCAATAAATTTGATTTTACTGAAAGCCAATTTGGTAAGTAAGGCTCCGTCTTTGTAGTCAATGTCCGGATAGCGCAGAATGCTTGTTACCAGTACCAATCCTGTCATAGCACATACTATTACCGTATCCCAAAAGGTACCGGTAGCTGAAACCAACGCCTGACGTACAGGGTTTTTGGTCCTTGCTGCAGCTGCCACAATAGGAGCCGATCCCATCCCCGATTCATTAGAGAAGAGCCCACGAGCTATCCCGTAGCGCATAGCCACCATCAAACCACCTCCTACAAAACCGCCTCCAATGGCTTGTGGAGTAAAAGCAGACTTAAAAATCAATGATAAAGCACTTCCTAAAAAAGAAGCGTTCATAGCCAAAATCACAATACAGCCGGCTACATAAAAGAAAGCCATAAAAGGAACTAGAAATCCACATACATTGGCAATTCCTTTGATGCCAAAAAAGATAACCAAGGCTACCAATAAAGCCGTAATGGCTCCGGAAACGTAGATAGGCACATTGAAAGATTCGTACAACATAGTAGATATGGAATTGGACTGTACGGAGCAGCCAATGCCAAGCGCTGCCAAAACAGTAAAAATGCAAAACAATACGGCCAGCCATTTTGCTCCCAAACCACGTTCCAATGCATACATGGGGCCGCCCATCATGGTTCCGTCAGACGTAGTGACTCTGTACTTAACGGCCAACAAACCTTCTGCGTATTTTGTAGCAATCCCAAACACTCCGCTTAGCCAACACCACAACACGGCTCCCGGACCTCCTAAAGAAACGGCGGTAGCCACTCCAATAATATTCCCCGTACCAATAGTAGCAGCCAGAGCTGTGGCCAAGGCGCCAAATTGACTTACGTCCCCTTCAGAGTCTCCATCGCTTTTGACAGAGAGGGCAATCCCTTTGAATATTTTGCGTTGTGGAAATTTTAAACGAATGGTTAAAAAAACATGGGTACCCAGCAATAAAATGATCATAGGCCAACCCCATAACAAACTGCTGAGTTTGCTAAAAAATACTTGGATATCTTGCATAATGCTTTATTTAGAATAGGCCTCCAGTCCTTCCCGGAGAAACCTTATGTAACTGTCTACATCTGTATCATAAGAACGCGGGGCCAACAAGGGATTTCCGTCGTTATCCAATATGATATAGGTAGGTTGTGCGTTTACTTTAAATCGGGTACGCATAAACCAAGAGTTGATGCTACCCAGGGTGCGCAACTCTTTACCCCTTTCATCCGTTACCCAATCTTCCGGCAACGCTGTACTTCTGGCATCTGAGTGAAGGGCCACCACCACAAACTCTTCCCGCAACAATTGTTGTACTTGCGGATCGCTCCATACCCGAGCCTCCATTTCTTTGCAGTTGACACATCCCAAACCTGTAAAGTCCAAAAACACCGGTTTGTTGACCTCTTTGGCGTATTCCATGGCTTGGTTGTAATGGAAGAAACCATCCAACCCGTAGGGCAAACTGAACAAATCGCTGTATTTTCTATCTTCGGACGGTCCCCTGACAATAGGTGCAGACACTTCGGCAGAACGGTCCACCACAAATTCTTGTGTAGACAAGGGCGGCAAATACCCGCTAATGGCTTTGAGCGGAGCTCCCCACATACCGGGAATCATATACACCACAAAGGCAAATACGGCTATGGCCAGGCTAAAACGAAAGACCCCCACATGGTCTGTCGGAGAGTCGTTCTTAAAGCGAATCTTACCCAGAAGATAGAAGCCCAACAAAGTGAAAATAACAATCCATAAGGCCAGATATATTTCCCTGTCAAGCAGGTTCCATTGGTATATTTGATCTGCTGTGCTCAAAAATTTCAAAGAAAGAGCCAGTACCACAAAACCCAAAACTACTTTCACAGCATTCAGCCAGCCACCCGATTTGGGCAGTTTCTGTAGCAAAGAGGGCACAAAGGCAAGGATGGTAAAAGGCAATGCAAAGGCTGCAGAGAAGGCAAACATGGTCACAATCGGTTCCCACACAGCTCCTTGCGTTGATTTGATAAGCACGGCACCTACAATGGGACCGGTGCAAGAAAAAGATACGAGTACCAAGGTCAATGCCAGAAAAAATGTACCTAAGACACCTCCGCCATCTGCTTTAGCATCTGTTTTTGTAGTCCATTTGGATGGCAACACCAGTTCAAAGGCTCCAAAAAACGAGGCGGCAAAAACAAGAAACAAGAGGAAGAACAACAAATTGGGAATCCAATGTGTAGCTAGCCAATTGAATATATTAGCCGTTACAGATGCTCCTCCGGTAATATATGTCACACCAATAATGACAGCTATTGGAACGGTATAAAGCAACACAATAAACGTCCCGTACAAAGACGCTTGCAAGCGATTTTTCCGCTTGTTGTCGCTACTTCTCAGAAAAAAAGACACCGTCATAGGTACCATGGGAAAGACACACGGTGTTACCAACGCTACCAAACCAAAAGCTATGGCTTGCAAGATAATATTCCATAGTCCTCCGGAAGCGCCTTTTGACGCCGCAGCATCATCTTCTGCTGTCGTTTGTACATCTGCCTTTGTTGCAAAAGAGTCTTCAACTGGCTTTCCTTCACCAATATGTACCACAAAAGATTCGTCTGCAGGAGGTAAGCAAGATGTACCGTCGCACACTTGCCATTCCACCGTAGCTTGTACCGTTGCTCCCGGTACTTCCAGGCGCACCTTTTGCTTAAACACCCCCGTTCCTCCAAAAGATCCTATGAGCATATCAAACAACGGATCGTGGACTTTTTCAGGTACCGGTTCCATATTCAGCGGTCCTTCCAATAGCACTCCGGTTGGTAAATCAAACACAAAGCCCGTAGGACGAGGTCCGTTTTCATAAGGACCTAAATCGTACATGTGCCAAGGCTCTTGTAACGTTGCCGTAAATTGCATTTCGTATACATTGCCTTCTACGTGGATTACTTTATGGCTCCACGTTGCCGGTTGCTCTATAAATTGAGCAAACGTTGCCTGGGTCGAAAAAAAGATACCCAGTAATACAAAAATGATTCTACGCATAATTAAAAAGCTACTCCCAACGTGAAATTACTTTTAGGAACAATTCCTTTGAATCCCATTTCCCATAAACTGGAAGGAACAGACACTATCGGTGCATTTCTGCCATCTGCCCTGAATCCTGATATAAACGGATAGCGTACACCGCCACCCACATTGATATCCAAAGTAAACCTTCCCCACATAAAATGAACTCCAAAAAGCACTCCGCCCATCATGACGTTATAGTGTGTAAACAAATCCCTGTTGTTCAAATGGGGGTAGTCCACCACATCTATCCAATCCGGAAGCCTGTTCTTTTCTTTCAAATACCTATACGCTCCATAAGGTCCAAAATATACTTGTATCCATCTGGGCATTTGAGCAAAATAGATTTTATAGATACTTTCCAATCCAAAACCTTCCAGTTCGCTATAAAAACTGTCTTCAAAACCCAGCAAAGATTCTCCTTTCAAAGTAATGGAAGGCAACACAGAAACTGCCGAGTGGTTGAAATTTCTTTGATAACCCAGTGCAAAAGTACCCTCAAAAAAGCGGATGGGCTCCAGAAAAATCTCATTTCTAAATTTCAACCACTCGGCAGTTTCTG
>DUNA01000042.1 GCA_012839605.1 Bacteroidales bacterium | reverse complement strand
TTACTCTATAATAAATTGAAAGCAGAAATGCGGCTGATTAACCATCATGTCCGTTGATAGAAGGGTGTTTTTATAGACTGATATTGCTAACGGCTCAACTTCTCCTGAAAGTTTAAGGGGCAAAACATTAAATTGCTATAAAAGAGCATAATAATGTAAGAAAATTTGGATTACAACATAGAAGGGTAGTGAGTCGCTTTTTGCCGTATACCCTTCTATTAGCCAGATACTCATCTGTTTACACCATCAGTCCTTTTTGTAGTACTCACTACCCTTAGTCAAAAAGGTCGATTTTCAACGTTTTCCATGAAAGGTAATGAGTGATGGTTTTGAATCTGGCGCGATAATATAAAGAGACACAGCGAATTGCGGCATTTAGCAACTTAGCGGTACTCACTACCCTTTATCAGGCCCAGGGATAAAAGCCGCGAACCAATTCTTTATACTGCGGATGGTAATTTACTCCGCTGTCATCGTACACAGACAACGACTCTATCAAAGGCGTTGTTTGTTTTTTAATCAGTTCCATCAGCACAAGAGAGGGAGCGGTTGCCTTCTTACTCGTTACCACGTAAGTTATACGGGAAGGGTATAGGGGAAGGCGGTTTTGCATGGCTCCCTTTAAAAAGGCGGCCTTAGTTGCTGCCGGCAAGATAAGAGCCAATGTGCCGTCGTTTCTCAAAATGCGGGACACTCCGTTTACCAATTGTTGATAGGTCAACCCAGACGTACTGCCGTGTCGTGCCCTGTTTCGTCTTTCATGGGGGCTTTCCAGTGCTTGTTGAAAATATGGAGGATTGCAAACAATCAATGAGTACGCTCTCGAAAATGCAAACGTTTTAAAATCTGCATGGATGACAGAAATTCTATCCGGCCATGGAGAAGTCTGTACGTTTTCCCTTGCCTCTTCTGCAGAAGGACCATCAATTTCTATAGCGTCTATTCTAGCGTGTGGAAAACGCTGCGCCATCATAAGAGCCAAAACACCACACCCTGTTCCTATATCCAGTACAGTTTCCGGTGCTGTGTCGTTGCCCGTGAAAGCCCATGCTCCCAACAAGACACTGTCTGTGGTGATGGGCATAGCCGACCTATGGTGTTGTACAGAAAAAGATGAAAAACGGAACGGTTCCACGTCAGATGATCAGGCCGTCGCGCATAGTCAAACTGCGGTCGCTCATAGCGGCCAGCGATTGGTCATGAGAAACAATCACAATCGTTTGCTTGTATGTGTCGCGCAATTGAAAAAACAAACGGTGCAGTTCGTTTTTGTTGTGCGTATCCAAATTGCCGGAAGGTTCATCTGCCAGCAACACTTTGGGGCTGTTGATCAATGCCCGGGCAACGGCTACGCGTTGTTGCTCTCCACCACTCAATTCTGAAGGTTTGTGCTCCATGCGATGCAACAAGCCAAGAAAATCCAACAACTCCTTGGCTCGGGTGCGGACTTTGTCTATAGGCGTACCTGCAATCATACCGGGTATGCACACGTTTTCCAACGCCGTAAATTCAGGCAACAAGTGGTGAAACTGAAAGACAAAACCTATGTGTTTGTTACGAAAATCAGCCAAAGGGTCACTTGCCAGCTCCATAACAGGTGTGCCTTCTATCCACACCTGCCCGGAATCGGGTCTTAGCAGCGTTCCCAAAATTTGCAATAAAGTAGTTTTCCCGGCACCGCTGGCTCCCGTAATACAAAGCACTTCGGCAGGTGCTACTTCCAAGGATACTCCTTTGAGCACTTGCACACTGCCGAAAGACTTTGTGATATAATCTGCTTTGATCATACGTTGCCCTACAGGCAATTAATCGTCTTTATCTTCTTCTTCGTATTCCTGCAACAGACGTTCTTGAATATCTGCCGGTACTTGTGTGTACTCTGCCAACTCCATGGTAAAGCTGGCCCTTCCGGATGTAAGAGAACTGAGTGACGTAGAATATTTATGCAACTCTGCCAAAGGCACCTTGGCTTTTAAGACTTGGAAGCCTTTCTCGCTACTCATACCTTCTATGAGGGCGCGGCGGTTTTGCAAATCGCTCATGACATCACCCATACAGTCAGAGGGAACCATCACCTCTATTTGGTAAATGGGCTCCATGATTTTTGGACCGGCTTTCTTAAAGGCATCTCTAAATGCATTCCGTCCGGCCAATTTGAATGAAATCTCGTTGGAATCCACCGGGTGCATTTTTCCATCGTACACGTAACAGTTGATATCCCTGGCATAAGAACCGGTAAGAGGACCTTCTTCCATTCTTTCCATAATTCCTTTGAGGATGGCCGGCATAAAGCGACCGTCAATGGATCCTCCCACAATACAGTTGTAATACACCAACTTTCCACCCCATTCCATGGTAAGCTCTTCTTTGCCTCTTATGGACAACACCAAATCTTTTCCATCTACCTTAAAGCGGGAATTTTCAGGAGCTCCTTCCACATAAGGTTCAATAAGCATGTGTACTTCTCCAAACTGTCCGGCACCACCCGATTGTTTTCTGTGGCGGTAGCTGGAAGCTGCCATTTTTGTAATCGTTTCTCTATAAGGAATTTTAGGAGTCAGCAAATCCACTTCTGTTTTGTGGGTGTTGTTGATATGCCATTTGAGGGTATTGATGTGGTGTTCTCCTTGGCCGCTGACCAAGAGTTGTTTCAACTCTTTGGAATATTCAACAACAATAGTCGGGTCTTCTGCTGCCGCTCTATTCAAAATTTCACCCAATTTCTCGTCGTCCTTGTCCGATTTGGCTTTGATAGCCGTTCTGAACTTAGAAGGCGGGAAAGCGATGGGTTCAAACTCCCAACTTTTGCCTCCGCCGTTGAGCGTATGATTGGATTTGGCGTTTTTCAGTTTGACAGTACAGCCCATATCGCCGGCCATCAATTCCGTGACTTTCTCACGTTTTCTACCGGCTGCCACAAAGAGACCGGATATCCTCTCTCTACTTCCGTTGTTCACATTCACCAGGTCCATAGCCTCGGAAACTTTTCCGGACATCACGCGGAAGTATGCAATATCTCCCAGGTGTTGCTCTTGGCTCGTCTTGTAAATATAGAGGGAAGAAGCTCCGTTTGCATCGCAAGGCACTTCTTCACCGGAAACGGTTTTGGCACTTGTTAAGCCGGGATGGGGAGCAATGAGCGTAATGAGTTCCATCAAACGCTTTACTCCAATGTCTTTCTTACCGGATACAATCACCAAAGGCATGATTTCGCCTTTGCGGAATCCCAACACCAATCCTTGTACAATTTGTTCGGGAGTAAGTGTTCCCGACTCAAAAAACGCTTCCATCAACGCTTCGTCTGCTTCGGCTGCACGCTCTACCAGCTCTGCTTGCAATTCTTCTGCATTGTCTGCCAGCTCTGCAGGAATGTCCAATTCTTCACGCTCACCGTCTTCTTTGAAACGGTACATCTTCATCTTCAAAACGTCTACGTATGCATTGAATGCCAATCCTGTTTCTACCGGAAATTGCAAAGGGCACACCTTGCTTCCAAACGCTTCTTTCAAAGAATCCAAAGCGGAATCCCAGTTGGCTTTTTCATGATCCAACTGGCTTACGGCCAGCAAAAGCGGTATGTTGTGTTGTTCTGCATAGCGGGAAAAGATCTCTGTTCCCACCTCTACGCCGTGTTGGCCGTTGACCAACATGACGCCTGAATCCACTACTCTAAAAGCCGATATAAGACCGCCTATGAAATCGTCAGAACCCGGTGTATCTATAAAATTGATCTTGTGGTCCCCGTACTCCGAGTAGAAAAGAGTAGGATAAATAGACCTTTGATACAATTGTTCAATTTCCGTATTATCGCATACGGTATTCTTGGCTTCTACGGTTCCACGACGGTCAATCACTTTGCCTTCCAACATCAAAGCTTCCGCAAGAGTGGTTTTGCCCGACTTCGTATTCCCCATCAAAACCACATTACGAATTTGTTCTGTATTATAAGTTTTCATTCCATTAAAATTAGTCAGCAAAGGTAATCATTTTTCCTTTACCTTTGTATATATGTATCCTCCATTATATCCGCACCTTATAGCCGGGAGAAAAGAGGCCGGATGCGATGAAGCCGGTCGAGGATCTTTGGCCGGTCCCGTTTTTGCAGCAGCCGTTATTTTACCGGAAGACTTTCACCACCCGTTGTTGCAAGACTCTAAAAAAATGAATGAAAAACAACGCGTTGAAGTAGAAGAATTCATAAAAAAGCACGCTTTAGCCATTGGAATAGGGCGTTGTTCTGCCCAAGAAATAGACAAATGGAACATCTTGCAGGCTTCCATCAAAGCCATGCACAGAGCATTGGACAATTTGCCTTTCCAGCCCGACTTTGTGTTGGTTGACGGAAACCGTTTTTCCACTTACCTGCCCCGAGGAAAAGCACCTCTGCCCGGCAATGCCATTCCACACCGGTGTTTTGTAAAAGGCGATGCCCGTTTTGCCGCTATCGCCGCCGCCTCTGTTTTGGCTAAAAATTGCCGAGACAGGCACATGGTGAAACTGGACGACAAATACCCGGGATACGAGTGGAAAAGCAACAAGGGATACCCCACCGCAGCCCATCGCAAAGCGTTGGCAGAAATGGGGCCGTGCAAAGAACACAGAAAATCTTTTTCAATCAATAATAATTACCTTTGTAACTTATGAAAAAAATAACAACCATTTTATTTGCCTTGTTGCTTACAAGTAGCACAATGCATGCAGACGAAGGAATGTGGCTGTTGCCGCTCCTCAACAAGTTGAATGGCAAAGCCATGACTCAAGCAGGGCTCAAATTAAGCCCGGAAGATATTTATAACATCAACAAACCCAGCCTGAAAGACGCCATTGTCATTTTTGGCGGAGGCTGTACCGGAGAAATAGTTTCCGGAGAAGGTTTGCTTCTGACAAACCACCATTGCGGGTACGGTGCCATACAGGCGCTCAGTTCCGTAGAACACAACTACCTGCAAGACGGTTTTTGGGCAAAGAACAAAGGCGAAGAAATTCCGTCTCCCGGCCTTCAGGTCGTTTTCATGGAACGGATGACAGACGTCACAAAAGAAGTCTTGGCCGTTTTAGATACATGTACCACAGAAGAAAGCCGTTCGGCTGAAGAGTCCCTTTTAAACAAAAAATATGCAGACAGGGCCAAAGAAGAAAGCCCGCATTTTATGGGACGTATGTACAGCATGTACGGCGGCAACCAGTATTATTTTGTCATATACAAAACGTACCGTGATGTACGCCTGGTAGGTACCCCGCCTTCTTCCATAGGCAAGTACGGTGCCGATACGGACAACTGGATTTGGCCGCGTCAGACAGGCGATTTTGCCATGTTCCGCATTTACGCGGGAGCCGATAACGAACCGGCAGAATACAGCCCGGACAACAAACCGTTCGTTCCCAAATACTTCCTGCCCATAAGCCTGAAGGGAGTAAAACAAGGAGATTTTGTGATGACCTTGGGCTACCCGGGAAGCACCACCCGCTATATGACTTCCATAGAAGTAGACCGCCAGGAACAATTGACAAACGGTATTGGCATTGAAGTAAGAACCATCCGCCAAAACGTAATGCTGGAAGACATGTTGGCAGATCCCAAAGTGCAGTTGCAGTACGCCAGCAAATATTCAGGAAGTACAAACGCCTGGAAAAAGTGGACCGGCATGAACGAAACGTTCAAAAAACTGAATGTAAAAGCCCGCAGAGCAGAAGAAGAAGCCGCCTTTGCTGCATGGGTCGACGCCAAAAAAACAAGACGTGAGAAATACGGAACGGCACTGGCAGATATTGAAGAATCTGTTAAAGGACAATGGAACATGACATACGTCAACCGGTATTTAACAGAGTCGTTACGAAACATAGAAATAAGTTCTTTTGCCTCCAGATTGTTTGGCAGATTGCCCGAAAACGGAAAGATCAATGCGGAAAATTTGAAAAATCAAGCAAACAGATTTTTTGGCAACTACAACCGTCCCACAGACGTAAAAGTGGCTAAAGCCATGTTGAAAATTTTTGCTGCACGTGTAGACAAAGAACACTACCCAAGCGTTTACGCAACTATTGACAACGAATATTCCGGCAACATAGATGCATTCGTAGAAGATTTATTTGCTAAAACATCTTTTGCAGACCAAGACAAATTGAATGCCTTGATAGATCGGTTGGCAGAAGAAGCTACTTATGAAGAAGCCCTTCAAGAAATAAACAACGATCCGGCGTTGCTTCTGGGACGCTCCGTCAATACAAAAGCCATGGAGTGCCAACAAGCCGTCATGCCGTATTACGGACAATACGCCCGCGGTCACCGCAATTTCATTGCAGGTATGATGGAAATGAAAAAAGACGAAGCCCTCTATCCGGATGCCAACTTCTCTATGCGACTTACGTATGGAAACGTGCTTACATACAGACCGCGCGACGGCGTTATTTACGACTATTACACTACTTTGACAGGCGTAATGGAAAAAGAAGACCCGGACAACTGGGAATTTGTAGTACCGGAAAAACTAAAACAACTGTATAAATCCAAAGATTACGGTCCTTACGCCGCACCGGGTGAAGAAGTGGTTACAGGCTTTATAGCCAACACAGATATTACCGGTGGCAACTCGGGATCTCCCGTACTGAACGCAGATGGCGAACTTCTTGGCCTGGCTTTTGATGGTAACTGGGAGTCCATGAGTGGCGACGTTATTTTTGAACCGGAACTGCAGCGTTGCATTGCCGTTGACATCAGGTACGTGCTGTTCATCATGGACAAGTACGGAGAAGCAGGCTACCTGCTTAAAGAAATGGATATTAAAAAATAAACCATGGGAAAACTTGATTATTCGGCTATGAAGCCGATGCAACCAACAGCTAAAAAACAAATAAAAGAAGAAGAACCCCTTATTGAAGGATTGAAAGATGTAAAACATGTCATTGCCATTGCCAGCGGCAAAGGCGGCGTTGGAAAATCCACCGTTGCTGTCAACTTGGCCGTAGCCCTTGCCCTGGAAGGGTATAAGGTAGGCTTGGCAGATGCAGATATTTACGGTCCTTCCATCCCCACACTTACAGGAACTTTGGATCAGCAGCCGGCTGTAGAACCTATAGACGACCAACTGGAAGTATTTGTACCTCTTGAAAAATATGGTGTCAAATGGATGTCTATCGGGTATTTTGCCAAACCGGAACAAGCTCTCATTTGGAGAGGTCCTTTGGCCGGAAGCGCTTTGAAACAAATATTGGTACAAACGCGTTGGGGAGAACTGGATTTTTTGCTCATTGACCTGCCTCCGGGTACGGGAGATATCCACCTAAGCCTTATGCAGGAAATCCGTTTGAGCGGAGGCATAATAGTTACCACACCGCAACAGATTTCTGTAGCGGACGTAGAAAAATGCTTGAACATGTTCTTTCATAAGGACCTGGAAACCCGTGTGTTGGGCATAGTGGAAAACATGTCTTGGTTCACGCCGGAAGAACTCCCGGACAACAAGTATTACATCTTTGGAAAAGGAGGCGCAAAAGCTCTGTCAGAGAAATACGACATCCCCATATTGGCAGAAATCCCCCTTGTGCAAAGCGTCCGGGAACGTGCTGACGAAGGCATCCCCTCCGCCAACGACAAACACCCGGCCGGAGCTGCCTTTAAAGAACTGGCAGCCAAAGTAATCAAACTTCTGTTATAAATCGCACATGCGATTTGCTACAGTTTTCAACTGATATAAATCCTGTTTGGTTGCCAACAAAAGCAACCAAACGGGTTTATTTGACGTCTTTGTGGTATGAAAAAACTTGTCACCCCTCTTCTTATTCTCTTTGGACTGGTATGTCTTGCAGGTTGTGAAGACGAGCCGTTCATCAAAGCCAATCCCACTTCTGTATCCTTCTCGCAAGAAGGCGGTACGCAAACCATCAACTTGTCCACCAACAGCATTTCATGGCAAGCAACTGTTTCAGGAAAAGGTTTTTCCGTAAGCCCCTCATCGGGTTCCGGAAACGCCACGTTGCAGTTGAAAGCAGCAGCAGCTACTTCTTCCACTGATGCAACGGGTACGTTAACCATCAAAAGCGGAACCATGCAAGCCTCGGTTTCTATTACACAAAGTGCCAAAAACACATTGATTGTAAAAGGTACCAATGTGGTGGAACACGATGGAGGAACGTATACCTTGACCTTGGAACACAACACTACGTACACAGTAGCCGTGGATGAACAAGCCAAATCTTGGATTCAATTTACAGGTACCCGCGCCATGAGCACGGCAACCCTGGAATTCCTGATAGCCGCCAACACGGGAGCACCGCGTTCCGGAGCGGTACAAATAAGCGACCCGGCCGGGATAGCCCAGACGCAAACGTTTGTATTTGAGCAAAAAGAAAGCCCTGCCCGGGCTGCTCTTATGGAATTGTACAATACGTTGGGAGGAACAAATTGGGATGCATCCAAAACCACAAATTGGAACACAAACGAACCCATTGGCACGTGGGGAGGCATCTCTACAGAAAACGGCAAAATCACAAAATTGGACGTAAATGCATTTGGCTTGCAAGGAACATTACCTGCTGTTTTTGGCAACTTGACTACGCTCAAAGAACTGGACCTGGGAGACAACCCCCATTTGCAAGGTACGTGGCCCAAAGAGATAGGTGACATGAAGAACCTGGAACGTTTCCGCGCATCCCATACAGGTTTGGAAGGTCCCCTTCCCAAAGAATGGACAGGAGCTACGTCTCTGGAACATATTGACTTGTCGCACACCAACTTGGAAGGACCTCTGCCCACAGGGTTTTTCAGCAATTTGAAACACCTTGCTGCAATCAAGTTGAACGACAACCCGGGTTTAAGCGGTCGTTTGCCCAAAGAATTGGGTTCTTTGGAAACAGACGCTCCGCAACTGCAGCTGCATCTACACAATTGCAACTTTGAAGAAGGCATTCCGGAAGAATGGGATTCCCTAACAGAAGCCTGCGAACAGCTGTTGCTTTACGGAAACAAATTGACAGAGCCGGTACCTTTGTTTATCCAAAGCCACACGTCCTGGACAGAAGACAGATGGGATGTCTGGGTGGACGATACCACACACGGCATCCGCACGCAACAAGACGGTGTCTTTTTGGAATTGGAACAAGTCCCCGATGCCCAACGCGACTGCCTAATGGCTCTGTACGACAATTTAGACGGAGAAAACTGGAAAAAAGGAGAAAACTGGGGAACAGACATAGATATTGATTTTTGGGAAGGAGTAACTGTTGCAGACGGTGCCATTGTGGCATTGAACTTAAACGGCTTTGGATTGAACGGAGAACTTCCCTCTTGTATCGGCAATTTAAAATCTCTCAAAACCATTGATTTCAGCAACAACCCGCAATTAACGGGTGCTCTGCCGGCACAGTTGGAGTATCTTTCCAACCTCACGCATCTGAAAGCCTCTTTTACAGGGCTTACGGGGCTGTTATCTTCCAGGTTGAGCAACCTCAAAAAATTGGTTGAATTGCAACTGGACAACACCCAAATAGAAGGTCCTCTTCCAGACGCACTCTTTGAAGAGTTGAAGAACTTGCAAGTACTTAGGTTGAATAACAACCCCCACTTGACAGGCACTTTGCCGGAAGCCTTGGGGAACCTGACCACAACGGCAGAAGAAGTAGATATCTATTTGCACGAATGCAACTTCACAGGAGGCATCCCCCCATCTTGGAGCCATTTGCCTGAATCTGTACGCCGTTTGTCTTTGTACGGAAACAAATTAACGGAAGCGATACCGGCTGCTTTTATAGAACACCCCAGCTGGGAATTGTGGGATGTGTATAAAGAGAACACCAACATCCACTACATCCGCAGCCAACAAAACAACGTCTTCTTGGATGTGGAAAATGTGTTGCCCACGGTAGGTGAAGTAACAATCGGCAAATTGATACACAATGAAATAGTTGCTTCTGCCGCTGTTGAAAGGCAAGGAAGCCATCCGGTAACGGAACGCGGCATCCTGTTGAACACCACAAAACGCAGACAAGGCAGCGGTGTGGGATCTTTTTCCATCACATTTACATATCTGGATGAAAACACCGCATATACCCTCCAGGCATACGCTACAAGCCAAGCCGGTACGGCTTACGGACCGGAAATAACAGTCACCACGCCTATCTACAACGAACTGCTGTTAACGCTTACGGACGAGGATATGCAGCCCCTTTCTTATGGCCGGGTATACTTAAAACGAATACCGGAAGAAAGTGTGCCTGCACAAGGAATGCAACATACCATTCGTGCGCAATCTGCCTCTACACGTACGACAAAGAGCGCCCGACTGGTCCAAGCCCTGAACAAAGCGGCTCCGGAACAAACATTGCAAACAGCAGCCTACCGGATGAAGAAAGAACTGCATCCTTACCGTGCCCAAGTGGAACAGAACTTAAAAAAACTGCATTCCGGCACGCTCAAAACAAAACCGTACACACGCAGTGCACAAGCTGCTGCAGGCCAAACGGAAGATCCTGATTACACAGTATATATATCGGACGGACAAGCGCTCTTTGAAAACATAGAAACGGGAACGTACGGAGTGCGCATTACAGATGTATTCGGTTTGGTAAAAGATTTTTACACTTTTGTGACGGTACAGCATGGTAAAAACGCCACAACCATAGAGGCTATTCCCAACCTATCCGTTACCTCTTCTACCTTATCCTTATTCCACCCCAACGCAGGCATCAGGCCGTTTGCATCGCCTGTGGCAGATAATAACACAGTAGCCTTGGTTTCTATGCACAACGATTACGTACGGCAGTACAAAGGAAAGATTGTGGAAAACATCTTACTTTATCCAACAGACACTACGGCATCTATACTCATTGTTGCTAACAGCGAAGATCAGCTTGAGGAAATATTTGAAGCATTTTTGGCTATGTCCGAATACGTTCCGGAACCGGAAGAAGAATCCGTTTCTACTAAATCAGAGGACATCACAGAGTTTTTGAATTTCATTGAAAACCTGGCCAAACATGTTGTTATGATTGGGGATGTCATTCCGGGCAGAACAAACCTTGTCTTACAAAGTGAATACAATCTTAAGCGGATCATGATTGAGGGAATGAAACAAGAGGGCCAGTGGGAAACGCTCAAAGGTGCTGCATCCCTTTTGGGCGTAACCCTTACAGAGGGTTATGTGATAAAGCTGGAAGAAAATCACAGCTTGCTGTTGAATTTGATCTTAACGCAACAAGGATCCCATCCGGTATTGATGACAGACGGGAATGGACCACCCGTTGAAGGGGGTAATTGGCTCATTCTAGAATCAAACCCGGAGGTCACCACCCTGCAAGATGTAGGATACAACGGAAACTGGCATTTGGGCGTTACCGTAAGATAAGGTCTAAAAACACAGCCGCTATAGCCACCGGAGCTACGTAACGAAGAATAAAATAACTCATAGAAAACAGGGTGCCTTTCAAGGTGCCCTTGTTTGTATATTCATCGTAAACTACCTCTTTCTTCAAATACCATCCCATAAAGATGACAATAAAGAAGCCTCCCAAAGGCAACAAAATATTGGCAGATAAGTGATCAAAGAAATCAAAGATGGATTTCCCAAAAATCTTCACATGCGCCAATACGCCTTGTGACAAAGAACTGAAAGAAGCACATACCGTCACAAACACTGAAATCAATGCCACGGCTACCTTGCGCTTCATTTTGAACCGCTCTGTTACATAAGCCGTTACCACTTCCATTAGCGATATCACAGACGTGATGGCTGCAATGAGCAAAATAGCAAAGAACAACACGGCAAACACGTTGCCCAAAGGAATCTGTGCAAAAATCCTAGGCAAGACAATAAACACCAATCCGGGACCTTCTTCAGGTGATACTCCAAACGCAAAAACAGCCGGCATAATGGCCAATCCGGCCAGTACGGCAAACAACGTATCGGAAATACCCGTAGTAAAAGCCAATTTGTTCAAGTTTTCATTTTTGGGAATATACGACCCGTACGTAATCAGACATCCCATGCCCAAACTGAGAGAAAAGAACGCCTGACCCAATGCTGCCAATACTACTTTTGTATTGATTTTGGAAAAATCCGGTTTGAATAAAAATTGCAGCCCGGCAGAAGCCCCTTCCAAAGTAAGGGAACGGGCAACCAAAATCAATACCATCAAAAAGAGTACGGGCATCATGATACGCGAGTATTTTTCAATACCCTTTTTAATCCCGCACATCACTATAAAAGCATTCACTCCCATAAATAGAACGGTCCATACAATAGGCCTTACAGGAGAGGTGACCATTTGCGTAAATTGCTGTTCCAAAGACGTGACGTCCGGTTTAGAGAAGATGTACATCACCGAACGCACCAGGTAATCGAACGTCCACCCGCCTACTACGGTATAAAACGCCAAGATGGCCAAAGCCGCTATCACTCCCATCACACCTACCAAGCTCCACGGAGTGCCGGGCGCCAAAATTTGAAAGGCTTTTACTGTATTGGCCTGTGTTCTGCGTCCTATAATAAATTCGGACACGATGATGGGCATACAGATAATCAATACAAAGGCCAGGTAAATGAGAATAAAGGCAGCTCCACCGTTCTGTCCCACCAAATAAGGGAAACGCCATAAGTTGCCCAAACCTACGGCAGAACCCACAGTAGCCACCAGAACACCAAAAAAACCGGAAAATTCGTCGCGTTTCATATACACAAATATACACCGTTTCTTTATACCTTTGTTAGAAATCAAGCGTACTATGCAGAAAGAGTTTGTTAAGAAAGGGCTTGCAGCAGGAGCAGCCGTATTGTTTTTTGTCATCTTATCCTACGGATTTCTACCCCAATTGTTCCAGGGAAAAGTCTTGAACCAAGGCGACACCACCGCCTGGAAGGCCATGTCCAAAGAAGCGTCTGATTACAACAAAACACACAAAGACGAAGCTCTTTGGACAAATTCCATGTTCGGTGGTATGCCCACAGTGACCATCAACAAAATTACAACGGGCAACCACATCCTCATACTAGACAAAGTGTTAACTACAGGAACGGCACCCGCCTCGCATTTGTTTATTTCTCTACTGGGAGGCTTTCTGCTCTTCCTGGCCTTGGGCATCAACATACCGCTGGCCGCTGCAGGAGCGGTAGCCATCACGTTCTGTTCCTACAATTTGCAAATCATTCAAGCGGGTCATGTCACCAAAATGATAGCCTTGGCTTATGCCCCCTGGGTATTGGCTTCTCTTGTGTATACGTACCGCAAAAACGCCCTTTTGGGCGCACTCTTTTTAGCCATTACCGTCAGCTTGCACGTAGCGGCCAACCATCCGCAGATTACGTATTACCTGGGTTTTATCATTTTAGCCATCCTTATAGGGTTGTTTATCCAATCCATAAAAAAGCGTACCGTTCCAAAGTTTGCGAAAACCACTTTGCTGGTTGTAGCGGCCGGCCTACTGGGGCTGGCTACAAGCGCCGGACACTTATTGCCCACGTACGAATACACCAAGCAGTCCATGCGCGGAGGAACGGAACTGGCAACGGAAGCTGAAGACAGCCCACGCAAAGGCCTGGATATAGATTACGCCACGCAATGGAGCTACTCCCGCAAGGAGTCTTTCAATATGCTCATTCCCAACTTTATGGGCGGCTCCTCTTCGGGAGCTTTGAGCAAGAACTCTCAAACATACCGCAAATTGAAACAAATGGGCTACAACGCAGACGCCGTCATATCCCATATGCCGCTCTACTGGGGCGAACAACCATTTACGGCCGGTCCCATGTACATGGGGGCCATCGTACTGTTCCTTTTTTTATTGGGACTCCTGCTTATCAAAGGTCCGCTCAAATGGACCCTGACCGGTGTTTCCCTGCTCGCCCTGTTTCTGTCCTGGGGTTATCACATGGAATGGTTTTCTATGCTCTTTTTCAAATACGTACCGCTCTATAACAAGTTTCGAACGGTGAGCATGTTTCTGGTGGTCTGGCAGTTGACCGTACCTTTGCTGGGCATCTATACCGTTTGGAAAGTGTTGGAAGGGGAGTTTGAGACTGCCGTCCTCCGCAAAAAATTGTACATCGCAGGCGGCATCACAGCCGGTTTCTGCTTACTCCTCGCCCTGTTTCCTTCTTTGGCCGGTTCTTTCAGCGGCCCCACAGACGCACAATTCCCTCAAGGATTGATACCCGCTCTTGTAGCAGACCGCAAAAGCTTGCTTCAGGCAGACGCGCTGCGCTCCGCTGCCCTCATCCTAAGTGCCGGATTGGTACTACACCCCATCCTACGCAAGCGTTTAAAACCTGTAGTCATTACAATCCTCTTAGGCCTGTTGTTGTTGATAGATTACCTGCCTGTAGGCAAACGGTATTTAAACGATTCCCATTTTGTCACCAAAAATCAATACAAAAACTTCTTTGCAGAACGCCCCGTAGACAACTACATCCTGGAAGATCCCCATGTGTACTACCGCGTATTGGATCTGACCGGCAGCACATTCAGCGACGCTACCGCTGCCTATTTCCACAAATCTGTAGGGGGCTACAACGCAGCCAAGTTGCAACGTTACCAAGAAGTCATAGACAAACACCTACTTCCTGAAATCCAATACTTTGCCACAAAACTTGGCGAGTGTCAAACAGTTGAAGAGGCCACAGAAATCTTTGCCTACCACAACAACCACACCCATACCCCCGTGCTCAACTTGTTGAACACCCGTTACACCATTTTGGGGGCCGAGTCCCTGCCCGTTACCAACCCCTACGCCTTGGGGAACGCCTGGGTGGTAGAACGCATCCTCCCGGTAGACACCCCGCTGGAAGAACTGGAGGCGCTTGCCCACGCAGACCTACGCACCACCGCCGTCATGCTCGGCCCGCCCCAAGAGTGGCTCAACGCCGCACCGGCAGCTACCCACCCGGCACCTGCCGACACTCCCGGTAACACCGGCTCTATCGAGCACCCGGCCAACATCACCCCCGCCTCGGCAATACAACTGACAACCTACAGTCCCAACGAACTGGAATACAGCGCTGTGATGGAAGCCGACGGCGTGGTCGTCTTCTCAGAAATCTTCTATCCTAAGGGTTGGAAAGCATACATAGACGGCGAAGAAGTGCCCATCTTACGCTCCAATTTCATTACCCGTACACTGCTGGTACCGGCCGGGGAGCACCACATTCGATTTGCCTACAAACCGGCTTCCTATACTACGGGCGTACTCATTTCCCGCATCAGTTCGCTGGGATTGCTGATAGCCTTGCTGGCAGCCGTTGTTCTGGGTGCTATTCGCCTATGGCCCGCCGCTCGTACGTTACAAAAGAAAAAGGATACGGAAAAGTAGCCCCGGATTCGTGGTCCGTACGGGCCGTTTCTTGCCAGATAGTTGGATCTATTTCCGGGAAAAAGACATCGGCACCTCCTTCAGGCAACGGAGCCTGCACGTGCGTGATATACAACACATCCGCCATCTGGAGGGTTTGCCGGTAAATCTGCTCGCCTCCAATGACGTAGACGGTCGGTAACGTGCCTTTGGGCAATTGTTCCAAAGTGGGCTGCAACACCGGATCTTGTTCGCGAATGTGCCGGGCCGCCAATTCCAGCCCCTGTTCTAACGTAACGTCACTACGGGACAGCATAATATTGATACGGCCGGGTAGCGGTTTCTTCAAAGACAAAAACGTCTTGCGTCCCATCAACAGCACACTTCCCATAGTCATGGTTTTGAAATGACGAAGGTCTTCAGATATGTGCCAAAGCAACTGATTGTCCAAGCCCAATTCGTTGTTGGGACCCAAAGCGGCTATAAGCGCTAATTTGTATGGTTTTTCTGGTTTCATCATGTTTTTACACGGCCACCGGCGCTTTGATGGTTGGGTGCGGATTGTAGCCGGTCAATACAAAATCTTCGTATTCAAACGCAAACAAATCTTTGCGGTCCGGGTTCAAAGTCATCGTAGGCAACGATTGCGGAGTACGTGAGAGCTGCAGCTGTACTTGCTCCCTGTGGTTGTTGTAAATATGTACGTCGCCAAACGTATGTACGTACGTTCCCGGTTTGTAGCCGCACACTTGGGCCACCATGAGCGTAAGCAACGCGTACGAGGCGATGTTGAACGGCACCCCCAAAAACAAATCGGCACTACGCTGATACAACTGACACGAAAGCGTGCCGTTTGCCACGTAAAACTGAAAGAGCGTATGGCACGGAGGCAAGGCCATATTCTCAATGTCCCCTACATTCCAGGCGCTGACTATATGACGCCGGCCGTCAGGATTGCTCTTTAGCCCTTCTACCAGCCGGACCATTTGATCTACCGTTTTTCCCTCGGCCGTTTGCCAGGAGCGCCACTGCTTGCCGTACACCGGCCCCAGATCTCCGCGCTCATCGGCCCACTCGTCCCAGATGGTCACTCCGTGGTCGTTCAAATACCCGATGTTCGTGTTGCCTTGCAAAAACCACAACAATTCGTAAATGATGGACTTTAGGTGTACCCTCTTGGTTGTCAGCAAGGGAAAGCCATCCTGCAACGGGAAATGCAATTGCCGGCCAAAGACGGAACGCGTTCCTACCCCCGTTCTGTCTGTTTTGTCCGTCCCGTTATCCAGGATATCTTGCAGCAGATTCAAATAGTTTTTCATGGCACACAAAGGTAGCTTTTTTCTCCTTACCTTTGTAGTTTAAACGAACAGCCATGTACAGAACACATACTTGCGGAGCTTTGAATATGTCGCACGTGGGGCAACCCGTGCAACTGGCCGGATGGATACAGCGAATCCGGGAACTGGGAGGCATGACCTTCATAGACCTGCGAGACCGCTACGGCATTACCCAACTGGTCATCAACGAAGACACTCCGGCAGATGTAAAAACGATTGCCGAGACGCTAGGCCGGGAATTTGTCCTCTCTGTCCACGGAACAGTGGTGGAACGGAGCAACAAAAACCCCAAACTGCCCACCGGAGACATTGAAATAGCCCTGTCTGCCATCCAGATACTCAACGCATCTGAGATTCCGCCTTTTACACTGGAAGAACCATCGGACGGAGGCGAAGAGCTGCGCGCCCGGTACCGGTACCTGGATTTGCGCCGAGGACCGCTCCAGCGAGCCATGGCCTTGCGTCATAGCATGACACAGGAAACACGCAACTACCTGAGTCAATGCGGATTTTTAGAAATAGAAACGCCTTTTCTCATCAAATCCACTCCGGAAGGAGCTCGCGATTTTGTGGTTCCCTCCCGCATGAGCCCGGGACAATTTTACGCCCTGCCGCAAAGCCCGCAAACGTTCAAACAGTTGCTGATGGTGGGCGGTTTTGACAAATACTTTCAAATAGTCCGTTGTTTTAGGGACGAAGACCTACGAGCAGACCGCCAACCGGAATTTACCCAGATAGACTGCGAAATGTCTTTTGTAGACCAAGAAGCCGTCCTCTTGCAATTTGAAGGATTGGCGTGCCATCTGTTCAAAACTGTTCTACAAAAAGACATCCCTACTCCTTTCCCTCGCATGACATACAAAACGGCTATGGAAACATACGGCAGCGACAAACCCGATATCCGTTTTGACATGCCCCTGCACGAAATTACCCATCTGGCCGGAGGAACGGAATTTGCCCTGCTGAGTACGGCCGAATACGTAGGCGGCATTTGTGTGAAGGGAGCGGCAACCTATACCCGCAAACAACTGGACCAACTGACAGATTGGATCAAACAACCTACCGTAGGTGCCCAACTTCTGGTGTATGCACGCTGTTCGACCGGCGAAGACGGCGCCTTGATGTACAAATCGTCCGTAGATAAATTCTTTAATCAAGAGGCTTTACATGCCTGGGGTCGGGTAATGGGAGCCGAGGACGGAGACCTGCTGCTTGTCACGAGCGGTCCCCGTGAGGCCACTCAACACGTATTGGGCACCTTGCGCCTGGAAATGGGTGACCGCCTGGGATTGCGTAAAGAAGGCGTATTCGCCCCGTTGTGGGTATACGATTTTCCGCTGTTGGAGTGGGATGAGGAAACAGAGCGTTTCTATGCCAAACACCACCCGTTTACGGCACCCAAACCGGAAGATGTGGACGCGCTCTTCAGCAACGACCGAAACCGCCTGGCACAAGTGCACGCCAATGCTTACGACTTTGTTATCAACGGGACCGAGGTGGGAGGTGGATCCATCCGTATCCATAACGCCCGTGTACAAGAACAAATGTTCCACGTATTGGGACTATCTAAAGAAGAGATTGATTCCAAATTTTCCTTCATCATAGAAGCCTTCCGTTACGGAGCTCCTCCACACGGCGGCATAGCCTTTGGTCTGGATCGTTGGTGTGCCCTTTTTAGCGGCCACGAAAGCATCCGCGACTGCATAGCCTTCCCCAAAAACAATTCCGGAAGAGACATCATGTTGGACGCCCCCTCCGGAATCGATCCGGCCCAGAAAAAAGAATTGGGCCTTTGATGCAACGCATGAAGTGATTAACTTGCTAATTCTCTGCAAGTTACTAAAAACGTGCCCCGGGGGCACGTTTTCTGTAAGTGGCTGTGATACACTTAGTTGATCACTTCATGCGTTGCACAAAGATTTCGTATAGTGCGTTGATGACGTCTGTTTGTACCGCCAAAAATCCGTTGTCGCGGCGCGGCTGTGAGGTGTCAAAACCGTTGCATATGACAATGAATCCGAACTTCTGTTCCTTCTGGAAGAACATGGCAGAATACAACCCATAAGCGCTGCCCGTATGGCCTGTCATCACGTGTCCTTCAATCAAGCGGTCGGTTTTCTCCAGCGCAAATCCGTAGCCCAACGCCGGTACAGCAGGCTCCTCGGCCTCTTTCTCGGCCGCTTCTTCGCCTGCTTCCTCAGCCGCCTTCTCGGCCGCTTCTTCGCCTGCTTCCTCGACCGCCTCCTCGGCAATTTTTTCTTGCGTCTTAGCAACTTGTATATCTGCCGGATCACTACTCCTTCTGTCGCCCAGACTTTGCGGTGTTTGCATCAGCGCTACACTTTCCGGAAGTAAAATCTCTATCGCGTTCCACGTACCGTCGTTCATTTGCACCAAGGCGTGTTTTGCCAAATCGGGTGCACTAATTTTCATGCCTCCGGTTGGAGAAAAAATAGGCGCCGAATATCCCAATACGTACTCTTCAATTTCCTTAATCCTTGGATTGTACGCCTGTGGTGACGGCACAAATTCTCCGTCTTTGTATTCATAAATGACGGCAAATTTGTCTTGATCCAGATCGTTCACATTAAAAGAAGCCGTCAATCCCAGCGGATCCAGGATATTGTTTTTAATATACAAGTCAAACCTTTCTGCAGAATGGATTTCCACCAACGTGCCTAGAATATTGAACCCCAAGTTGCAATATTGATAATCTGCTCCGGGGGCGTAATCGTTGAAAGAACCGGAAACATCTTTCTTTACTGCGGGATTGATGACATCCAAAGAGAAATAGCCTCCTTTGTCACTCAGACTGGACGTATGAGACAGCAACATTCTGTACGTTATGGGAATATTGGGGTGTGCAGGATTTCTTACAGAAAATCCTAAAGCATCACCTATATCATCATCCAAATCAAAACAACCGGCCTCATACAATTGCATAATGGCCGTAGCCGTAAAGCTTTTAGAAATAGAGGCAATACGCATGAGGTCTGTTACCAAGAGCGGCTCTTCTGTCTCTAAATTCCTAAACCCGGTGGCTCCTGTATATACTACTCGGTTGTCCTTAATAACAGCAACCGAAAAACCTACAGCATTGAGCTCTGTTCTGAGCTCTTCCAAGCGTGCATCTGCTTTCTGAACTTTTTTGCCTGTACAAGAAACAAGCAGCAAAGCCGTGAGTGTGAAGAAAAAAAGTTTTTTCATAGGATGTTTTATTAGATTTGTATAAAGGTAAAAAAAATATCATGCTTCATGCCCATACAACCTAAAAAAGCCTTAGGACAGCATTTTTTGCACAACACGTCTATTGCCCATCGTATAGTAGATGCACTACTGAATGCACTTCCGGACACACCGTCAGACACGCCGCAAGAGACACCGCTGAATTCTTCGCCAGGCGTACCACTAGACTCACGACCAGATACGCCGTCAGACGCACCACTGAACACTCGGCCAGATATGCCACCAGACATGCCGTCAGACGCACCACTGAACACTCGGCCAGACACGCCGGCTCCGCAGAAAACTGTCCCGGATAAAATATGGCCTGTTCTAGAAGTGGGTCCGGGTACAGGGGTGCTTACAGATTTGTTGCTGCAAGACCCTGCCGTGGATTACTACGGTGTGGAGCTGGATCGGCGAGCAGCGGACTACCTGCACAAAGCATATCCCCAATTAAAAGGCAAGCTAATATGTGACGATTTTCTGACTTTGTCACCCGATGCCCTCCCGGAACACTTTGCCCTCATCGGCAATTTTCCTTACAACATCTCGTCACAAATCTTCTTTAAAGTATTGGAATTGAAAGACCGCATTCCGTTGGTGGTGGGCATGTTACAAAAAGAAGTGGCCGAACGTTTCTGTTCTCCTCCCGGCAGTCGCGCATACGGCATCTTGAGCGTATTACTACAAACCTGGTATACACCCGAATACTTATTTACCGTAGCACCCGGAGCTTTCACCCCTCCGCCCAAAGTGCAATCGGGCGTTATCCGCCTGGTCAGAAACGACCGCACTGTATTGGATTGCCCGGAAGACCTCTACTTGAAAGTAATCAAAACAGCCTTCAACCAAAGACGAAAAATGTTGAGCAACAGCCTGAAACCGCTTCTTAAAGACCTGCCGCGTGACAGCACTCAACAAGACAACACATCTATAGACGGCCTCCACCGCCGCCCCGAACAATTGGGCGTGGAAGATTTCATAGCACTTACCTCACAAATAGCCGCCCTATAGCACCCTATTCTCGGCTGTTTTTGCACACCCAGCCTGCGCACCCAGCCTCAGCCTTGCGCACCCAGCCTCAAGATGGTGCGCAAGAATTGTTAGGCATTTTTCTATGTGCCACAAAATCAACATGTTGTAAATTTCTGAATATTTTCTTGCGCACCATCTTGAGGCTGGGTGCGCAAGGCTGGGTGCGCTGGGCTGGGGACTGGAGGCTGGGTGCGCAAGGCTGGGTGCGCTGGAGGCTGGTCAGTCTTTCACACAACGGACAGATAAACCTTCGTCCTTACGCCAGTAATTATAAAACAAGATATTATAACTGTTTTGTAAGAGCCTTAACCAGGCGTGGTCGTAATTGAAATCAAAAACCTGATACTCGGTAGCACTCCACCAACTGACGTTAATACCCAGATCGCCAAAAATCCCATAAGAAAAACGACATCCGCTCGGAAGGGCAGAAAAACCGGATTTGTTTTGATACTCAGGGTAGTCGGCATTTCCAACAGCTCCTTCCGTATCTGAGCTTTTCCAGCCATCAGCCGTGGCCATAGATTTTCCAATTTTTTTAAATTTATTTTCTTCCCATCCTATGGAGCCATCGTAATTGTGTCCGTTATCAGCCAAATAACACTCTAGCTGTACCCACTCTGCCTGACTAGGCACATGCCAACCATCCGGACATGCTCCCTGAACCTGACCTTGTGCTGTTGCCTTGGTTCCAACTGTAGTGGTAGCGGCACTCCAGTTGTACAACACACCGTAGGTCTCGTACATATTGACTCCTTCATAAGTAAAGGCCTTAGCCTCGGCTACGTCTGAACCATCATATCCGTAAACATAATAATGCGGTTCTTGCTTACTTCCGTCGATAGGTTTATTGACAGACGGTAAGAATTTTAGGTCTTCAGCCATCCAGGTTTGGCTGCCGATTTGTATTGTTTTGTATACGTTTCCATCACGAGCATCTGTAAAAGTACCCGTTGTTCCGTCGGGCGGAATATCTTGTGAGTTGGGGTTGTCTTGCGGATCGCATGCTACCAGCATCGTTCCTGCAAGAATTAGAAAAAGCCATTTTTTCATCTTTATTTTTATTTAACACTTTAAATGTAGTAAAGAATTTTAAACGGCTATTGTGTTTTCAGAGATTTTCCGGCAAAATGACAATCAATTACCGCGATTCATGGCTTCCACCGGGTCCATGCGAGAGGCTTGGAGGGATGGGATGAAACCGGCTACCAGACCTACGGCGGCAGATACCAATACGCCGCGCAGGATGTTGCTTGCAGACATGGCCAAATGGAAATCGTAATTGTTGGTAACAAAGACGGCCAGTCCCCAAACAATGAGTATGCCTATGACTCCGCCAACCAAAGAGAGAAGGGCTGCCTCAAAAAGGAATTGCGAAAGCACGAAAATGCTTTTGGCTCCCATGGCTTTTTGAATGCCTATGATGTGCGTTCGCTCCTTGACAGACACGAACATGATATTGGCCACACCAAAAGCGCCTATGAGAATAGAGAAACCTCCGATGACCCAGCCGGCAATGGCAATGACACCAAACAATTGCGCCAGGGCATCGTCCAGAAAAGTCAGTTTGTTCAAGGCAAAGTTGTCTTTCTGCACCGGTCTCAAGCGACGGATGGCACGCAAATAATTGCGCAGCTGTTCCATAAACTCTTCGTCGTCCGCTTGTGGATCTTTATGGGCTACTATGGTAGGAGAAATACGCCGCAAGTCTATAAAGTTCCGAACAAAAGGCAGAGATACAATAACGGCATCGTCGTAAATGACAGGATCAAACATAGACTCCCCTTTCTTTTTAATCAGCCCTATGACCCGTACGGTAAACCCTCCTATTTTTATGTTGTTGCCTATAGGAGAAATGCCGTCAGGAAAGAGCTCCTCTGCCACATTGCGTCCCACA
>DUNA01000041.1 GCA_012839605.1 Bacteroidales bacterium | reverse complement strand
GGCATCCGCCATACGCTCTTTGTAACTTTTTCTCGATCGCAAATTGTAGTCCCATAATAATTATTTATTACAGACTAACTCTTTTATTTTTTAACCTCTATTATCTCTCTTTAATACGTCAATGAACTTCCGTTACTTTTCAAACGGGCTGCAAAGGTAACAGAATTTCCGGAAACCACAAATTTTTACCTAATAAATGCAAACACTCCTACTTTACATCCTCAAAAAATAAGACAGTACATGATTTTTTCATTAATTTAGCACCATGAAATGGCTTCTCCTGTGTTTTTTTCTACAGGTTGTTGTTCCCAAACAACATAAAGCAGATACTACATTAGGTATACTCATTCTTGTAAACAAAGAGCACAAACTTCCGGAAGGGTACCGACCCCACGACCTTGTACCTATTGATGAAGCTTACAACAAAGGAGTCATGAATTTGCTACGTAGCGAGGCCGCAACTGCTTTTGCACGTTTGTGTGCTCAAGCATCGGAAGACGGTATTGTATTATGGAATCGTTCCGCCTACCGGTCAGATACAGTACAACGTCAATTGTATGAAAACGCTGTGAAACGGCGAGGAGAAGAAGGAGCCGGTAAATACACAGCCAAACCGGGACACTCAGAACATCAAACAGGATTGACAGTAGACATCAATAGCACACATCCTTCTTTTGGAAAAACTTCGGAAGGCGTTTGGTTGAAAGAACACGCTTATCTATTTGGTTTTATAGAACGCTACCCCTTAGAAAAAGAACACATCACCGGCTATGCCTACGAACCCTGGCATTACAGGTACGTAGGAACGGAAATCGCAACCTATATAGTTGAAAACAAACTTACTTTGGAAGAATATTATGAAAGAAAAAGAGAACATGCCCATGTCCCTGCCCGATAATGCGTACAGGGAACTAAAACCGGGAGAAACGTATGAACCTCTGATGTCACCAAACAAGCAATACAAAGAGGTTACTTTTTGGTCTGTTACAATAGGACTGGTTATGACCGTACTGTTTTCTGCTGCGGCAGCCTACCTTGGGCTGAAAGTAGGACAAGTATTTGAAGCAGCCATTCCCATTGCCATTATAGCCGTGGGGCTTTCCTCTACGTTGAAACGAAAGAATGCTTTGGGAGAAAACATCATTATCCAATCTATTGGCGGATGTTCAGGAGGAGTCGTGGCCGGTGCCATTTTCACGTTGCCTGCCATGTACATCTTACAAGAAAAATACCCGGGTATGTCCATAGACTTTATGAAGATTTTCTTCAGCTCCTTGCTTGGTGGCGTACTGGGAATTTTGTTCATCATTCCTTTTAGGAAGTATTTTGTAAAAGACATGCACGGAAAATTTCCCTTTCCCGAGGCTACCGCTTCTACACAAATTCTAGTAAGCGGAGAATCGGGCGGAAAAGATGCACGCTTCTTGCTCATCAGCGGATTGATAGGAGGTCTGTACGACTTTGTAGTATCCACCTTCGGGTGGTGGAGCGAGGTCTTTTCCACACGAGTCACGTCTTTGGGGGCGGCCCTTGCAGACAAAGCCAAATTGGTCATGAAGCTGAACGTAAGTGCAGCCGTGTTGGGCTTGGGCTATATTGTAGGGCTGAAGTACGCATTTATTATATGTTGTGGTTCGTTCCTTGTCTGGTTTGGTATCATTCCCCTGATGAACCTCATCTGGGGCTCTCACGTAATTGACCTGATGGGTGCCGGTATTGTACAAACCATAGGACAAATGAGTCCGGAAGAAATCTTTACAGGGTATGCAAGACATATAGGTATAGGCGGTATTGCCGTAGCCGGTATCATTGGTATCATAAAAGCTTCCGGAACCATCAAGTCTGCTTTGGGCATGGCCGGCAAAGAGCTCAGAGGCAAACGAACGGCAGAACAACAAGAAGTTATCCGCACACAACGCGACATCTCCATGAAAATCATTGCCATCGGCACCTTGGTAACCTTGGGGTTGATTTTTGCATTCTTCTATCTGGGTGTACTGAATTTCAATTTGTGGCACGCCATTATTGCTCTTGTAGTCGTAGCGCTCATTGCTTTCCTCTTTACAACGGTAGCTGCCAATGCCATTGCCATTGTAGGTACCAACCCTGTCAGCGGCATGACATTGATGACGCTCATTTTGGCATCTGTCATTATGGTAGCGGCCGGATTGAAAGGAACAGCCGGCATGACAGCTGCGCTGCTCATAGGAGGAGTTGTGTGTACAGCACTGTCCGTATCGGGTTCTTTCATCACAGATCTTAAGATCGGCTATTGGCTGGGCAGCACCCCGTACAAACAGCAAATGTGGAAATTTGCAGGTACGCTCGTTGCAGCAGCCACGGTAGGTGGTGTCATCATAGTCCTCAATAAAACGTACGGATTTACGGGAGAAAATGCATTAGTGGCTCCGCAAGCCAACGCTATGGCTGCCGTCATTGAACCGCTCATGTCGGGCGGAGGTGCTCCCTGGTTGCTATATGGCATTGGGGGTGCAATTGCTATTCTTTTGACACTCTTTAAAATCCCTGCATTGGCCTTCTCACTGGGCATGTTTATACCTATGGAATTGAACTTCCCCTTATTGGTAGGAGGAGCTATAGCTTGGTACGTGTCTACGCGCAGTAAAGACGCCAAGGTGAACGAGGATCGCAAGGAACGCGGTACCTTATTGGCTTCCGGATTTATTGCCGGTGGAGCTTTAATGGGAGTGGTTAGCGCCATCATGCGTTTTGCCGGCATCAACTTAGTCAATACGGCCTGGCAAAATTCAACGGCCGGTGAAGTGCTGTCTTTGGTAGCTTACGCTTTGATCATCGTATACTTGGCTATGAGCAGCCTAAAGGCTTCTAAAGAAAAATAAACCTGTTTATATTATGGAAAACATACTAGATAAATTTCTCAGATACATTTCATTTGATACGGCATCCGACCCAACGTCAGAAACACAACCCAGTACAGCTAAGCAATTTGCTTTACTGAAGGTATTGTTGGAAGAGTTGCACCAAATGGGTGTAAAAGACGCCCACTTAGACGAGCACGGATATGTGATGGCTTCCATCCCGGCCAATACAGATACAGATGCACCGCCCATCGGCTTTATAGCCCATGTGGATACGGCACCGGATGCCAGCGGTGAAAACATCCGTCCGCAAATCATTCCCAATTACGACGGAAGTCCCATTTTGTTGAATAAGGAAACGAATTTATACCTGGATCCGGCCGAGTTCCCGGAACTGCTCTTGTACAAAGGACAAACCATCATTACCACAGACGGCACTACGCTTCTGGGTGCAGACGACAAAGCCGGAGTAGCGGCCATTATGTGGGCTGCCCAATACCTAATGGCACACCCTGAAATAAAGCACGGTCCCATAAAAATAGCGTTTACACCGGACGAAGAAATTGGGCGTGGGGTGGCCAAGTTTGACGTATCAACATTTGGGGCTAAATACGCCTATACCATAGACGGAGGACAAATTGGGGAAATTGAATACGAAAATTTCAACGCCGCCATGGCAAAAATCCACATTCAGGGACGCAACGTCCACCCCGGATATGCAAAGAACAAAATGTTCAATGCCATCATTATGGCCGCCGAGCTGAACAACATGTTACCCGTAGAGCAAAGACCGGAATATACAGAGGACTACGAAGGATTTTTCCATATTACCTCTTTCACAGGAACGGTAGAAGAAGCCAGTATTCAATACATCATCAGGGATCACGATCAAGTGAAATTTGAAGAGAAAAAGAAATTGATGGAAGAGGTTGTCTCTTTTTTGAACAAAAAATACGGGCAAAACCGATTTGCATTGGAAATGAAAGACCAGTACTACAACATGCGAAAAATGGTGGAGCCTCATATGGAAATAGTGGAAAAAGCATTGGCAGCCATTAAGAAAGCCGGCATTACTCCCATTGTGCATCCCATTCGTGGCGGCACGGATGGTGCACAACTTTCTTATATGGGACTTCCTTGCCCCAATATTTTTGCAGGCGGTCACAATTTTCATGGCAAAATGGAATACCTGCCTTTAGAAAGCATGAAAAAAGCAGCAGAAGTAATTCTCAATATCATTGACGAATGGAAATAACCCAATACGTAGAAGGTTTTTCTCCGGATGGGCAAGCCCTTGTCACGTATAAAATGGTGAACAAAAGCGGTGCTTCTGTACAATTGTGCAACATAGGCGCAGCTCTTACAGGAGTAGTAGTACCGGACCGCAAAGGCCTGTTGGCAGATGTGGTTGCGGGATACCAAGACATCAATCAGTATTTGAACGATCCGGCGCATTTTGGAAAAACCGTGGGCCGTTACGCCAACAGAATTGCTAACGGCAAATTTACACTAGAAGGTACCACATACCGGTTGAACAGAAACAACGGCCCCAACCACCTACATGGCGGACCTCAAGCTATGGCAAGCAAAATCTGGATTTCTCGTGTGGAAGATTCGGGAAACGCCGTGTCGTTTGCATACGCCAGCCCGCATAATGAGGAACACTATCCCGGCAATGTCAATGTAACCGTAACGTACGTATGGAATGACAACAACATATTGGATATAGAGCTCCGGGCCGTAACAGACCAAACGACCATACTGAACCTCACGAACCATACCTACTTCAATTTACAAGGAGAAGCTTCCGGGTCCATCCATGACCATTTGTTGCAGATACACGCCAACCATTACCTACCCACAGACAAAACAAGCATTCCGTTGGGAACGCCGGTCCCCGTAACAGATACGCCTTTTGATTTCACAAAATCAAAAGCCATTGGACAAGATATCTTTGCAGACAAAGAACAGTTGCATATTGGCAACGGATACGACCATTGCTGGTGTCTTCCGTTGACAGACGGTTCCTGGCAACAAGCAGCCGTGCTTACCCACCCGGAAAGCGGCCGGAAAGTATCCATCCACACTACACAACCCGGCATACAAATATACACAGGCAATTGGCTAAGCGGAAGCGGCACGAGCAAAAATGGGAAACCTCATGAAGACAGGCACGCCATAGCTCTAGAATGCCAGAACTACCCGGACAGTCCCAACCGGCCGGATTATCCAAACTGCGTACTCAAACCGGGAGAATTGTATCTGGAAAAGATTAGGTATGCTTTTGAAATTGACAATTAAGATACTATAAGACAGCTGCCGGCAAATAATCCATCAAAACAGCTCTACACGGAGAGCCTTCCACGCCTTCCAATTTTAAAGGCAGCGCTACCAGATAATAATTGCCCTCGGGCACGTCTTTGAGGTTCAAACCCTCCAGAGGAAGTATCTCTTTTTCCAAAAGAATGCGGTGGATTTCATGTACGTGCTCTCCATACCCAACCGTCGGATTTTCTGTACCTACCATGATGACCTCGCTCTCTGCTATCAAACGGGCCGCTTGCGGTGTGAGCACACCTTTTCCTTTAAACAACAAGCGCTTGGCTCCTCTTCCCAACAGAGGAGCAATGTACCCTTCATCTATCACGCCGCCCGCTTCCAAAACCATACACGGACCGATGCATTTTTTCAGGGAAATTTCATCAATCGCTTTCCCATCTTCAAGGTAATGGGAAGGAGCGTCTATATGTGTGGCCGTGTGCAAACACATAGACACAGAAGAGAGGCTGTAAGGGTGTCCGTCTTTTACGCTTCGTAAAAGATGTGTTTCCGGAGCCGGGTCTCCTTCGTATGGGGTACTGCTAAAAATCTCTCGGGAAATGTCGTATATTCGCATATCAGAAGTCAAATGGGTTCGCAATTTACAAAATTATAACCATATGTTACGTAAGATTTTAATCTGCGCCGTACTTTCTCTGGCGTCATCATTTTCTTTGTCATCACAACCTCATATTATTGCACACAGAGGATATTGGACTAAAGAAGAATCTGCACAAAACTCCCGCAGCTCTGTTCAAAATGCCATACATGCCGGTTGTTACGGTGCCGAGGTAGATATTTATCTGACTACCGACGGTCGGCTGGTTCTTTTTCACGATCCTACCATTGAAGGAGTTCGGCTTGATGAAAGCACATACAAAGAACTTTCAGGTCACTTGCTGTCAAATGGGGAATCAATTCCTCTATTGGACGAGATTTTACCTCTTATTGTTGCATCTGACCACACAAAACTTATTATTGAAATAAAACCACACAACCATTCTCATAAAGAGAAAGCGGCTGTGGAAAAAACATTGGAGCTGGTAGAAAAATATGGTGTGGCAGACAAAGTAGAGTACATCAGCTTTTCTTCTTTTATATGCGAGTCTCTTATAGAAGCTGATCCCAAAGCAAAAGTAGCTTATCTGAGTGGTTCACTTTCGCCCGATATGCTTAAAGAGAAAGGATATGCGGGGCTGGACTATCATATGAGTGTACTTAAAAAGAACCCGGAGTGGATCCCTCGTGCCAAAGAACTGGGCCTTACCGTAAACGTATGGACGGTTAATCGGCCGGAAGACTTCCATTATTTTGTGCTGTCGGGAGCAGATTTTATAACTACTGACCGCCCCACCTACCTCTATACAGAAGCTTGGCAAGATCCCGGTGTAAATCACATTAACCGAGCTCCCATGAGGACTTCTTTCTTTGCTTATGAATCGTACCCTCTGGCGCTGGCCGGAGAAGAAAAGGCTTCGGTGTACTATAAAGACGTAAGCGGGCTGTGGAAGTTTGCTTTTACAAAAGATGCCAACGCAGGCTACAGCGGCTTTTATACAACAAATTATGATTTTCGGTCCTGGGATGAAATTCCCGTTCCGGGCCTGTGGGAGTTGCACGGATACGGCGACCCACTATACGTAAACAAAGGCTATGCCTGGGCCAATCAATTCATCTCAAACCCACCGGAAATCCCACTGCTTAACAACCATACAGGTTACTATCGCCATACATTTCATGTACCGGAAAGTTGGAAGAACAAGCAGGTCTTTCTTCATTTTGGATCGGTTACCTCTAATTTGACATTATGGATAAATGGCATGTTTGTGGGGTACTCGGAAGACAGCAAACTGGAAGCGCAATTTGACATTACGCCTTACCTTACGGAAGGAGAAAACAGCTTGGCTTTACAAGTCAATCGGTGGTGTGATGGAACGTACCTGGAAGATCAGGATTTTTGGCGTTTGAGCGGAATCAGCAGGGATGTTTTTTTGTTTGCCCGCGAAAAAACACACATCCATGATTTCACGTTAAACGCCATGCCGGACAAGAATTATAAAAACGGCAAACTGGAGGTGTTGGTAACACTGAATGTTCCTTCAAATAAGGCCTCTATTCAGGCCGAGCTGATAGATCCACAAGGCGTTAGCCTTGTAAAAAAAGCGCTGTCCCCCTCGGGCAAGACTACTTTTACCGGAACTTTTGCGGTGAAAGATGTAGCCCTTTGGTCTGCAGAGCTGCCTCATCTGTACACGTTGGTTTTATCATTGACCGAAGACGGAAAAGAAACGGAGTTTATACCCTGGAAGGTAGGTTTTAGAAATGTAGAGATAAAGAATGCTCAATTGCTTGTCAACGGAAAGCCTATTCTCATTAAAGGAGTTAACCGGCACGAAATGGATCCGGCAACCGGCTACGATGTTTCCAAAGAACGTATGTTGCAAGACATTGAACTAATGAAACGATTCAACATAAACGCAGTCAGAACAAGCCACTATCCAAACGTACCTTTATGGTACAAGCTGTGTGATCAGTATGGCCTTTATGTGGTTGATGAAGCCAATATTGAGTCACACGGCATGGGGTACGGAGAGAATACGTTGGCCGCACGAGAAGATTACCTGCAGGCACATTTGGAGCGGATGGAAAGAATGTACCAAAGAGATAAAAACCACGCAAGCATCATCATTTGGTCCATGGGGAACGAGGCAGGAGACGGAGATAATTTTACTAAAGGATACCACTTGCTGCGAGAGGCAGATATACAAAAAAGGCCCATCCAGTATGAAAGAACTGCCCGACCGGAAGTTTCGGACATTTACGCACCTATGTACAGAAACTACGAAATCTGTATTAATTACCTGGAAAACAATCCCCAAAGACCTCTCATTCAATGTGAATATGCCCATGCCATGGGAAATTCCATGGGTGGTTTTGGCCGGTACTGGGAGTTGATTCGTACATACCCTCAATACCAGGGAGGCTTTATTTGGGATTTTGTAGACCAAGCACTCTTTTTGAAGAGAGAAGAAGGGCATTACATATATGCATACGGAGGCGATTACAATGCCTACGACGTTTCTGATCAGAACTTTAATTGCAACGGATTGTTTGATCCGTCAAGGAACCCCAATCCGCATGCGTACGAAGTAGCTTACCACCATCAAGACGTTTGGGTACAAAATGAAAAAGTGAGTGATGGTAAAATCCGAATATTCAATGAATATTTTTTCCGCGATTTATCTCATCTTTCCCTGGATTGGGAATTGGTGGCAAACGGAGTTCCCGTTAAAAAAGGCCACATAAGTACTTTAAAAACCGCCCCGGGTCAAACACAAGTAATAGATTTGGGGTATCGCAGTTCTCACTGGGAACCCTACCGCAATAAAGAGATTTTCCTGAACGTTTATTTCTCTACACGTAACTCCCTAGGAATCCTTCCGGCCGGTGTGGTTCTTGCCAAGGAACAGCTTGTTGTACATGTGCCTCGGGCCATAGAGGAATCAGGACAGAAAGGCACATTGCTTTTTGACATATGTACCGGTGACAAAAATTGGTTGGTAGCCCGCGCGGGAACCATGCATGCTGAGTTCAGCAAAAAAGACGGCTTCCTCTCCCGCCTTTCTTTGGATGGAAAAGAAATCTTGAAAGAAAACACCTGCTTAACTCCACACTTCTGGCGTGCTCTCACCGATAATGACTTTGGTGCCGCTTTGCAAATCAAAAATGCCCGTTGGCGTAATCCGCACATGGAGTTTGAAGGTTTTGAACTGGAAGAAGACCGGATAAGTGCCTCGTATCACCTGCCCGAACTACAAGCCAGGCTTTGGATGACATACCGCCCCACCCCCGATGGAGGACTTCAGGTAACACAAACGTTGGAAGCGTTGGCAAGGGAGGAGGAATGGGCAGACATGCCTGCACTGTTCCGTTTTGGTGTACGGTTCAATACCCCTAAAGAATACAACAAATTACACTATTACGGCAAAGGCCCCCATGAGAACTACGCAGACAGGTCAGATGGTTCTTTTGTAGGCCTGTATTCACAACTTGTTTCGGACCAATTTTACCCTTACATACGCCCTCAAGAGAATGGAACAAAAACAGACATCAGGTGGTGGGCGCTTTCTGACCGTACGGGGGCAGGCTTCCAAATCCATTCAGACGTTCCTTTTTCGGCATCTGCACTTCATTTTTCAACAGAAACACTAGACGACGGCATGGCTAAAAACAACCGCCATTCCCGGGATTTGAAAGAAGAAGACTTTACACAATGCTGTATAGATTTACGTCAAACGGGACTGGGGTGTGTAAATACATGGGGAGCCCTTCCCCTGCCGGAACACATGTTGCCCTATGGCCACTATACGTTTACCTTTACCCTGTCTGATATCACTAACTTATACTAAGATGAGAGCTTTCCCGGCAAACGGCATACGGTGCTTTGTATTGTATATTTTATCAACTTGGCTGACGGTCGGAAATGTAGAGGCCAAAATAACTATCCATTCTCTTTTTTCTCCTAACAAGAAACTTGAATTACAGGTGGTTACAGACACTCAGATTTCTTTTTGCCTACTTCATAAAGAAAATGTCTTACTTTCTTCGCTTCCGCTTGGATTGCAATTAGAGGGGGGTACAGTTTTGGGCCCCGAGGCACGGTTACTTTCTGTAGAAAGGACGGAACAACAAGAGACCATTCCGTCTCCGCTGTATAGAAAAGACACCATTCATACTCGCTACAATCAGTTGGATTTTCTGTTTGACAATGGATTTGGAATTACATTCAGGATGTACGATGGAGGGGCTGCTTATAGATTTTACACTCAATGGGCAGACTCGCTGTACATAACCCAAGAACATACCGGGTTTCTGTTTACAGAGGATTACACTTGTTATATTCCATACAGCAGAGGAGAACCCAATCCATTTCAGAGTTCATTTGAAAACACATATGCAGTAACGCCTTTAAGTGGGTTTGAAAAAGACAAGCTTGCTTTCCTCCCGCTTCTGGTATGTTTGGAAAACAACGTAAAGGTAGTGTTAACAGAATCTGACCTAGAATCATATCCAGGCATGTACCTGAAAGGTGAGAAAGTGCCTAAAGGCTACGTTTTTCAAGGCGTATTTGCTCCCATCCCTTCAGAAACAAACGTTCATCCCTTCCGAGGGCAAGTGGTTCCGGTAGCGTACTCAGAAGTTCTGGCTGCTACTTCCGGTACCCGAACGTTTCCTTGGCGCATTATGGCAATATCTGAGAAAGACACAGAGCTTCCTGTAAATGATCTGGTATACTGCCTGGGAGCTCCCAATAAAACAGGTCCTACTGACTGGATTAAACCGGGTAAGGTAGCTTGGGAGTGGTGGAATAACTGGGGCATTACCGGAGTGGATTTTCAGGCAGGCATCAATACTGAAACGTATAAGTATTACATAGATTTTGCTGCCGAAAACGGCATAGAATACGTAGTACTGGATGAAGGTTGGTCTCCACCTTCCGGACACGATATCATGAAAACAATTCCGGAAATAGACTTGGAAGAATTGGTTGACTATGCCGGGCAAAAGAATGTTGACTTGATTTTGTGGTGTGTAGGCTATGTGTTAGATAACAAATTGGAAGAAGCTTGCCGTGTATATTCAGAGATGGGATTTAAAGGATTTAAGGTAGATTTTATGGACCGTGACGACCAACCTGTGGTAGACATGTTGTACCGTATTGCAGAAACTGCAGCCCGTTATCGCATAACTGTGAATTTTCATGGTATGTATAAGCCAACAGGTTTTAACAGAACGTTTCCTAACGTATTGAATTTTGAAGGAGTTTTTGGGATGGAGCAATCTAAATGGAGCCGGGAAGACTTGGTTACGTACGATGTAACCTTTCCATACATAAGAATGCTTGCCGGTCCGGTAGATTATACGCAGGGAGGTATGCGAAACGTAACACGTGAAGATTTTCATCCCGTATACAACCATCCCATGGCTGCCGGAACAAGAGCGCGTCAGGTAGCCACTTATATAGTTTTTGACAATCCGCTGGTTATGCTGTGTGACAACCCTGTAGCGTATAGAAAAGAACAGGAAACAACCGATTTTATTACTAAAATTCCTGTAGTATGGGACCAGACTTGTATCTTGAAAGGCGAACTGGGAAAATACATAGTGTCTGCCCGCAGAAAAGACTCCCGATGGTTTGTAGGCGGACTAACAGACTGGAATGAACGAACCCTTACCATTGATTTATCTTTTCTGGAGCCGGGTCGTACATACAACGCGCATATTTTCCGAGACGGTGTAAACGCTCATCGCCATGCAACTGATTATAAAACAGAAACAAAAACCGTTACTACTGAACAGGTGCTGACTGTTTTGTTACGTCCGGGAGGGGGCTTTGCGATAATGTTTGAAGTAGCTGATAATCCTCCTTGTGATACACTTTAGTTTCTTTGGTTCCGCTTCCTTCTGCAATCAATGTAGCCGGCGTATCTGAATTGTTAATCAACAGCCACCTGTCTGTCAAGGGCATATACAAATGAAACAAATTGTGTATCCCTGACCAATACCTACGTCTGATTACGTTTTCCGGGATGTTGTGACCGCCTGCTTCCACTCTGTTTTTCACACGTTCTACAGCCAAATCGGGGTGGTTGAGCCAAAAATATATAAGCGTAATGTCGTATCCTTTTTTTCTTGTGTTTTCAATAAGCTTGGCATAAGAACGCACCGCCAAGGTCGTTTCAAACGCAAAGTCTCCTTTGGCAGCCGTCAATTCCCTTATTTTTTTCACCATTACCCTACCGGCATCAATGGCGGCACCGGGCAAATTGAAAGGCGAAAGCCCTCTGGCTATCTCGTCTGAATTCACAAAATTTCTACATTGGAGCATTTCAGACAAGATGGTATAAGAGGCCGTCGTCTTGCCGGAACCGTTGCATCCGCTTATAACATACAAATTGGGCATAAGGCAAATTTACATTAAAATCCCGTACCTTTGTTCTTATGCGCAGAAAAATTCCCAATCGGGAGCTCCACAGGTTGACGCCCCAAGCGTTTAAAGAAAGCCCCAGGCTCCCTGTCGTGCTTGTGTTAGACAACGTTCGCAGCCGCCACAACATCGGGTCGGCGTTTCGTACTTCAGATGCTTTTGCACTGGAACACGTGTATCTGTGCGGAATTACATCCTGTCCTCCTTCTCCGGAAATACACAAATCGGCCTTAGGTGCAGAAGATACTATGGAGTGGACATATACAAAACAGACTGTGGATGCCGTTCGCACATTGCAAGCAGAAGGCTACAAAGTCTGGGCCGTAGAGCAGACAGAAGGCGCAGAGAAACTGTCTTCTCTTACTTCAAAAGATTGGCCTGTCACACAGAAAACGGCCTTCGTCTTTGGTCACGAAGTACGTGGTGTCCAACAAGAAGTAGTCAATTTATGTGATGGATGTATAGAAATCCCTCAACACGGTACCAAACATTCGCTCAACGTTTCCGTAGCCATAGGAGTCGTCCTTTGGCACGTTTACCTGACCATGAGAGTTTGGTAAATCTCAACCGTAGCTCTAGATTTGTTCAAGGTGTAAAAATGAATTCCGGGAGCTCCCAACATGAGCAAATCCCTGCACTGCCGTATGGCAAAGTCCATACCTATGTTGTAAATGGCATCGGGGTTGTCTTTGTTGCTTTCCAGCCTGTCTAAAAAGACGGGAGGAACAGCGGCGTTGGACAGCCGCACAAAACGTTTCAATTGATCGTACTTTGTCAACGGGATAATACCGGGAATAATACGGCATACAATGCCTTTTTCACGTGCCCGGGCCACAAAATCAAAATACCGTTTGTTATCAAAGAAAAACTGCGTTACCAGAAAATCACAACCGGCATCCACCTTCATTTTCAGATGTTTCAGATCGGTTTCTGCATCAGGCGATTCCGGGTGAATTTCCGGGTATGCCCCTCCGCCTATACAGCAGTCCTCTATATGTTCCCTGGCAAAAGCTACCAGTTCCGTAGCATTGGCAAATCCGTCTTTGTGCGGTACAAAACCTCCTTCTTGCCCGGCTTGAGGATCTCCACGCAACAACATAAAGTTCTGCAATCCGCAGTTGCGCAAAAGCTGCAAATCTGCCAACGTTTTGGCCTTGTCGTTCCCTACGCACGTATAGTGAGCAACCGTATTCAATCCAATTTTGTTTTTTAAATAATCTACCAGCTCAAACGTACTCGACTGTGTAGATCCCCCCGGCCCCGTACGTTACAGAAACAAAAGCCGGACTTAGCCTTAAGAGTTGACCAATATTTATACCCAAGTCAACAGCCGCTATCTGGTCCCGCGGAGGAAAAAACTCAAAAGAAAACGTCTTTTCCGCAATGTTGAATATATCTGTCAATTTCATAATTTTCCCGGTTTGTGAACAGTAAAATAAAAAGCCTGCGGATGCCCTATATACATACCGCAAACAGAGGCTGTAGGCCAAAGCATACAAGACGAAGTTAACGAAATCCCCAAATCTGCCTCTTTTTGTAAAAGAGCCGTCACCGGTTTTTTTAACGTATGGTCCGGACACGATGGATACCCAAAAGCCGGTCGGACACCACGTTTGGCACCACACGGGAGCGTCATATATGTAGTATGCAAATATTCACTACATGCTTCTGCCAATACATCCAGCAGGGATTGCAACAACAGAGCGGTATACACATCACCCCGCTCTTTCATGGCAGTTACTATGTCTTCCAATTCCGGAGAAGAAGCCGTCAACAAAAACAACCCGGCGTAATCGGGTGCTCCCGATGGGTGTTTTTGAACTACAAAATCAGTCAGGCACACATTGGGCGTTTTGTCTTTATACATTAGCAAGTCTCGCTCCAGAGGCATATCCAACAATACATCCTTACAAGAAGCATCTTCATAAAAGAGGATGTGGTCATCTTCCGTAGCAAATACGGGCCAAAAACCCACCGCTGCACGAGCATACGCCACATCTCCAAAGGTCCCTGCTTCCAGTTTGTCCAACAAAGACTCGGCTTCTTTGATGGCCACCTCTGCCTGCGGAGCAGCATCGCGCATCTCCCAAGTCTTTAAGAAGGCCTTCCATTTGATATACGGCCTCAGCTTTTGAAAAGGTACGGTAACAGAACGTACGCCGGTAAAAGGCGGCACAAAATCGTCCAACCCGTGCCGCTGTCCGCAATGAGGACACAACCTACGCATTCTCCAATTCACGCTGGAAGTCCATTTGTTGGCGCGGGCTTGTTCCCAAGTCAGATACTCTTTGGTCCTAATGCTTTTCTCCCCCGCTTGCCGAAGCTCTTCCTGATTGGCACGCAGAGTCGTTAAAAAGCGCTCCCGTACAACCTCGTCTTTAGAAAAACAATCGGCCAATAAAGACACCACACCGGCTGCATCGGGGCAGTGGATTACAGGACCTTCGTACAACGGAGCAATTCGCAAAGCCGTAAACAAAGCCGAGGTGGTAGCTCCGCCAATAAGCAAGGGAATGGTAAGCCCGGCTTGCTGCATAGCTCGTGCCACCTCTGTCATTTCTTCCAAAGACGGCGTAATGAGCCCGCTCAGCCCCACAAAAGAAGCCTGCTCTTTTACGGCCGTTTCCACTATCAGATGAGAAGGCGCCATCACCCCCAAATCTGTAATGCGGTAGCTGTTGCATTCCATCACCAGAGCTACCAAATTTTTTCCAATATCGTGCACATCTCCTTTCACGGTAGCCAAAATACCGTGAACGGGCTCCGCTGCTTGTGCCTTGGTTTCCGCTTTGTTCTTTTCCTCTTCTATCCTGGGTTGCAACAACGCAACGGCTTGCTTCATGGTCCTGGCCGTCTTTACCACCTGAGGCAAAAACATTTGTCCTTCCCCAAACAGCTTCCCCACCCGGTTCATCCCCTCCATAAGCGTAGATTCCACAATTTCTATGGCCGGTACGTGGTGCAACGCCTCCAAGTCTTCCTGCAGAAATTGCGCCCGCCCATGCATCAGTGCGTAAATCAAACGCTCTTCCGGTTTCAAATCCCTCCATTCCTCTCTTCCGGACACATCCCCGGAAGGAGCTTCTGTTTTTAAAGCCGAGGCGGCTTCTACAAGCCGCGTAGTAGCCTGTGCGTCTGTGTCTAAGATTACATCTTCCACGGCACGCCGCAGGTCTTCCGGAATTTCCGAGTAAATGGGTTGCGCTCCCGGTTTGAGAATAGCCATATCCAATCCGGCTGCAATGGCGTGGTACAGAAATACAGCATGCATAGCCTCACGCACCGTTTCGTTGCCTCGGAAAGAAAAAGACAAGTTGCTTACCCCGGCAGATACCAAAACACCATCCAGGTGCTCTTTCAAATACCGTACAGCCTTTATATAATCAACAGCAAAGCTGCGGTGTTCATCCATTCCCGTGGCAACAGCCAGCACGTTGAGATCCATTATGATATCTCTGGGTTGAAAACCCACTTCTTCCGTTAGCAAACGAAAAGCCCTTGTGGCAATTTCCACACGTCGCTCAAACGTGGTGGCCTGTCCTCCCTCGTCAAAAGCCATGACCAGAACGGCTGCCCCATATTTACGAACAAGACGTGCTTTCCGTAAAAATTCCGTTTCCCCTTCTTTCAAACTAATGGAATTGACAACAGACTTTCCTTGGACACATTGCAACCCCGTCTCCAGTACTTCCCAGTTGGAAGAGTCCAACATGATGGGGACTCTGGCAATTTCCGGATCTGCTCCCAATCTGTACAAGTACTCTCGCATAGCAGCCGGTGCGTCCAACAAGGCATCGTCCATATTGATATCTATAATATGCGCGCCGTCTTGCACCATGCCTCGAGCTATGTCCAACGCTTGGTCAAATTGTTTTTCTCTTATCAAACGGGCAAACTTCCGACTACCTGCCACGTTGGTACGCTCTCCTGCAATAAGGAAAACCGAATCATCACGCACTTCCAGCACATCCAATCCACTCAACAGTACTTTGGTCGGCTTTGAATCGGACGCTACAGTCCTTATTCCGTACGTTTTTTCTGTTTCCTTCACCATGAGGGAAAGCGCTCGTATGTGCTCGGGAGTAGTACCGCAGCAACCGCCCAAAATGTTTACAAGACGCTCTTCCACAAAAGGACGCATCTGCCGTGTCATTTCCTCCGGGGACAGCGTATAATTTCCATATACATCCGGCAATCCGGCGTTGGGATGCGCACTCGTAAATACAGTTGCGCTCTTGGCTAGTGTACGTAAATAAATCAACAAGGTGTCGGGACCAAAAGAACAATTCAGCCCCACACTAAACAAGGGTGCATGTTCCGTAGAAGCCAAAAACGCTTCTATGGTTTGACCGGATAAAATGCGACCGGAATGGTCGGCTATGGTGGCAGAAAGCATAATCGGCATCCCGGGAGCCTCTTCTTCCAAAGCAAACAAAGCCGCTTTGGCATTGAGGGTGTCAAAAACGGTTTCCAAAAGAAACAGATCTACGCCGCCTTCTTTCAATCCCCTTATTTGATCTTTATAAGCATCTGCCAAGGTATGGAAATCCACTTCCCGCTCTCCGGGGAACTCGACCTTTGTAGGGATAGAAGCAGACCTGTTTGTGGGACCCATAGCACCTGCCACGTATAGAGCACCGCTATCGCGCGCCAGACGGGCCGCTTGCCTGTTGATTTCATATACACGGTCCGTTGCACCGTAATCCAATTGAGAGATTTTGTTGGCATTGAACGTATTCGTGCAGATAATATCTGCACCGGCATCTACGTATGCCTTGTGGATGTTTCGTATAAGATCCGGATTGGTCAGTACCAATACATCGTTGTTCCCGTCATTCCCCTGAGGAAATACGGGATTCTGATTCTGGATCATGGTACCCATGGCCCCATCCAGAATCAGAATACGTTTTTTTAGCACCTTCCCAAAGGAACTATTTTGCCAATTCACTAACTTTTTCAAATAAGCCATTTAATGTATCGACCATATCTTTTCTCAACGCTCTGAATTGAGGTTTGACAGGCTGCTCACGAATGGCATTGACTCTGTTTATCAACTCATCTCTGAGGGAAATCGCTTGGTTGATGATTTCCATGGCTTGTTCCTGATTTTTGCCGGGGTTCAATTCCATGAACATGCAGCAATCAAAAAGCAATTCATCAATAAGATAATTGATGTCTTTTTTAATAGTTCTTAAATTTTCAGGCATACAAATGCAATGATACTATAAAGGTTCTACTCCAATTCCCGGCTTGTCTTCCAGTGTGATGTATCCATCCACCACTTTCATTCCGGAAAACACGTCGTTGGCAATAAGCCAGTTGCCATCCAAGTCTGCCCATTCCAGTTGGCTCGCAAACTGTGCTGCTGCAGAGATAGCGCAAGAGGTTTCCGTCATACAGCCCATCATCAAACGCATATTCAACGCTTTGGCTACAGAAATCATCTCTCTGGCTTCTCGCATACCTGTACACTTCATCAACTTGATATTGATGCCGTCATACGCACCGTGCAAGTTGCGAACATCGGACAAACGTTGGCACGCTTCGTCTGCCATAATGGGCAGCGGACTGCGGTCGCGCAACCAAGCGGCTTCGTCCAGTAACAATCTGGGCATAGGCTGCTCAATCATCTCTACACCACGTTCTGCCAACCACTCAATCATCTCCAATGCGTAGCCTTTCTCCGGCCAACCTTGATTGGCATCAATGAAAATGGGCAGATCCGTTACTTCCCTTATGGTAGTAATCATACCTTTGTCTACCTCTTCCGAATTGCCCAACTTCACTTTGATCAAGTTAAACTCCAACGTCTCTTTCGTTTTTTCGCGAATTTTTGGTTTGTCCAAACTTCCGTCCGGAGTGAGAGCCAATCCTACCGTTGCACACGTACTGATCAAATCCTGATTTGTCCATCCCCATATCTTCCACCAGGGTTGCCCCATCAGTTTGCCGCACAAATCGTGCAGAGCTATGTCCACGGCACATTTTGCAGCCGTGTTGTTGGTAGTAATGCTGTCCACGTACGTGAGGATTTCTTCCATTTGGAACGGCGAACTAAATTGACTCAAGTCCACGCGTCTTAAAAAGTCCATAACAGAAGCCGTGCTTTCTCCCAAGTAAGGAGGCATAGAGGCTTCTCCATAACCCGTGTACCCTTGGTAAGAAATTTGCGTCAGGACTATGGGTGTTGTGGAACGGGAAGAACCGGAAATCGTAAACACGTGCTTCATTCTTGCTTCAAAAGGTTTGAATGTCAGCACCATTTTGTCGGGTCCCGGGGATTTGCTTTTTGATTTAAAAATGTTTCCTGTCTGGCGGGCAAACAAGTCTGCCGGATTTGTTACAGCTGCGGCTGCCGCCAAAGCCATGGATCTTTTTAGAAAATCGCGTCTTGTTGAACTCATGTTATTAGGTTATATAGTGAAATAAATAAATAGCGTTAATTACAGGTGATTCCATACCAGGGATGCTCCCTTACAGAAACTACGTGTGTTCCGTCATCAATATGGTTTATTATCCTTCCGGTGCGTATCCATCTGCTAGTTCCTTCGTAATATATATCGCTTTCCGGATCTAAGGAATTGATGCGTACGCTGCCGGCAGCATGGACAAAACGTCCGTCTCCTATATAGATGCCCACGTGGGTAATGCTTTCCGGTCTTTCTTTTGTTGCTTTGCGTCCAAAGAACAGCAAGTCTGCCATTTGCAGATTTTTCCATCCATCAGACATATCTACTTGTTCTCCCATACGCGCTTGCTGCGAAGCATCACGCAAGGTGATCACACCGTTCAGATAGAGTACTGTTTTAACCAAACCGCTGCAATCCATGGCTTTGATGGATGTTCCGGCCCACATATAAGGGAATCCCACAAATTGCAAAGCCGTAGCAATGATGTCTTCTGCCATAGGATTGGCTTTCAATGCCCATTTTTGGAACGG
>DUNA01000040.1 GCA_012839605.1 Bacteroidales bacterium | reverse complement strand
CCCGCAGCACACAGTTTGGCCTTAAATCGTTACGGATGGCCCGGAAGCTGGAAGTTGGAAACGTAATAACGGTAGAGCCAGGCTTTTACGTCATTCCGGCTTTATTGGATATGTGGGAAAAAGAAGGTCATAACGCAGCCTTCATCAACTTTGACAAATGCAAAGCCTTATACGGTTTTGGTGGTATTCGTATTGAAGATGATGTATTGATTACAAAAGACGGCTACCGCTTATTGGGCAGCAAACGTCTGCCGGTCACTCCGGAAGAAATTCAAGAGGCTATGAGTCTTTAAAATAAGCTTCTAGAAAGCGCGCTATACCGTCCTCATCCAAGGGCGGTGCCTGGTATGTAGCGGCTGCAAAAACCTGGGGATCGTCAGAGTTGCCCATGGCCACTCCTACCTCTACGTATTCCAGCATGGGTATATCGTTGCCTCCGTCTCCAAAGGCCATGGTCCCTTTGCGGTTCAGTTGGTAATGTGCTAAGATCTTTTCAATGCCCGTTTGTTTTGTATCGCCCTTTGGAGTTATATCGGCAAAAAGGGGATGCCAACGACTTGATTCGCTATACCGAAAAACAGCATCCATAATTTCCGCCACCTTGGCACTCCCCGCATAGATGTTCATTTGCATGACATCGTCCGTTACTTCTTCCAACAGATGTACTTCCGGTACGTCCATGCCTAATAAGTTTGCCAAATCCTCCACGTGGTTATCTACATAATTGATGTAAACTTTGTCTTTTGTGATCATAGATACCGGCAAGGTCTCCTGTTGGTTCAAATACGTGATCATAGCTTTGATATCACGCGGGTCTATCACGCTTTGGTAGATGACACGTCCTTGGTCGTCTTCACAATAGCCTCCGTTTTGGGCAATCAATCCGTCAAACAACAAGCCTCCGTATTCCGGCAGCGAAAAATCTTGTACCAAAACCTTAGGTCTTCCCGTACACAAAAAAACGCGTATACCGCGTGCCCTGCATGCATTTACTGCTTCTATGGCAGACGCTGGAATGGTGTGTGTTTTAAAACTTACCAGCGTTCCGTCAATGTCAAAAAAGATAGAATGTATCATAATAAGGGCACAAAGATATATCTTTGTACTATGAAACGCATATTTTTTACTCTTACAGCCATCCTTCTGTTGAGCAGTACAGGACTCAAGGCTCAAAACATTGAATACTACAAAGACATCATCCGCGAATTGTCTTCCAAAAAATACGAAGGCCGTTCCGACTACGGAGGTGGAGACCTAAAAGCCGCCCGGTTCATTGCCGGGGAGTACAAAAAAATTGATGCACTACAACCTTCTATGCCTAAAGGCTACTTCCAGCCGTTCACCTATCCGGTAAACGTCTTCCACAAAAAAATGGAAATGGCAGTAGACGGAATGGCTTTGGATCCCGGACATGATTTCATAGCCCGCGAATTCTCTCCTTCTCTGAAAGGCACTTTCCCTCTGGTTTATATCAAGAAAGAAGACCACCACCCCGACCGTTTGCTGCCCATGTTGGCTACAGGTGCTTATAAAAACTCTTTTGTAGTGGTAGATTATGATCTGATATATGAATACATGGGCATTGCTCCGGAACCGTTGTACCACACTCCTATAGCCGGATTGATCATGGTACAGAAGAAAAATCCTTCTTTCTTTAAATCACGGAGCGCTACCAAACAACCTATTCCCGTAGTATGGGCCTCTCCGCATTTCCCGCAAAATGCCAAAGAAGTTACCGTTCGTTTCCAAGCCAAATGGATTAAAAAGCATACGGCCAACAACGTAGTAGCTCATATACCCGGTACTACAAGAGCTGATTCTTGCATTGTGTTCGTAGCCCATTACGACCACCTGGGTCATTTTGGGAAAGACGTGTTTTATCCGGGTGCCAACGACAACGCTTCAGGTGTAGCCTTTATGTTGACCCTGGCAGAGTACTATGCGAAACCGGAGAACAGACCCGATTTGACGTATTTCTTTTTGGCTGTAGCAGCAGAAGAAAACAACTTACTGGGTTCTACCTTTTATGCAGAAAACCCCGTCTTTCCGCTGGACAGGACTTTGCAAGTATTTAGTATAGACATGGTGGCTGACAACTACAGCAAGCTCTTTTTGGAAACAGGTCCGGAAGGACAAAAGAACCTGGATCGTTTTGTACAGATTAATGACAACCTCCAACTGTTCGATACCCTTGTACAAGATCCTCTTTCCAACGACAGCGACCATTACCCGTTTGCCGTCCGGAAAGTCCCGGCGCTGTACATCATGGTAGATGGAGATGCCTGGTCTGTATACCACACACCTCTGGACGATTTTGACCACATCTACACCAACCGTTACTTGCCTTTGTTCCAATTGATAACGGCTTTTGTAGACACGTTTTAAACAACATTTTCTATTTTTCCAGAAACTCCAAAATAGCCGGATCATCCGGCTTTATTTTTGATGGCCAAAAGCCAATCAAACGACCCTCTTCATCTATCAGGTATTTAGCAAAATTCCAGGCCGGACCTTTGCCGTTCCATCCGTTCCTGCTTTTATCCGTCAACCACTGATAGACGGGGTTGGTCCTTTTTTTGCCTCGGACAGAAGATTTTTCCATCATCTGAAAGGTGACTCCGTAATTGATTTCACAAAACTCCAGTATTTCTTCATTCGTACCGGGGTCTTGTTGCATATAGTCGTTGGAAGGAAATCCCAAGATTACCAGATTGGGACTGTACTTTTTGTGCAAAGCTTCCAATTCCCTAAACTGCGGCGTATGACCGCACCGGGAAGCCGTGTTGACAATCAATACCTTTTTCCCTTTCAATTGTTCAAAAGAATACTCTTCTCCCCTAATGGTTTTAAAAGATAAATCGTAAAAACTTTCCGCTTGCATGGTCATAAATAGTGTTATTAATAGAAAAAAGCCTTTCATTTGTAATAAATTACGGACTAAGATACATGCTTTTTTATGAAACATTGGTTCCTTATACTCCTTTTTGTTCCTTTTTTTACCATACCTCTTAACGCCCAATACGCCCGCAATCCGGAACTCTGGTACCACAAGGCAGATTTTTCTCAAGATACGATGCACTCGCAAGGGAACAACCCCCTTCCTTTGAACAATCTATTACCACAAGCCACAGAGCCTGTTCTCAAGCACAGTGAACAAATAATACTGAAACACAGTGACCGTACGTTTGGCAACAAAATGTTGCGCGGCAGTGCATACTCCCTGGGTTACAACGCCGTAATTATGACGGCTCTTATCCTCTCTCCGGAGTACATCAGCCAATGGGATAAAGAAACGGCTTTCACCAAAGAATCTTTAAAAGCTGAATACAAAAGAACATTCACTACACTTCCGGAACTAGATGACGATCTGTTCATTATCAATTACGTAGGACACCCCTATCAAGGAACGTTCTATTACAACTCTGTACGCTCCCAGGGCGCGGCCATGTGGCAAGCATCGCTCTTTGCCGTCATACAAACCTTGCTGTGGGAATACTTATGGGAAGGCGGACTAGAGCACCCCAGTGTCCAGGATTTGATTGCTACCCCTCTGGGAGGCATCGTGTTTGGAGAATTGGCGCACAGAGCTACTTTAGCTATGGCCAAAAACGGCTTCACCTGGTACGAAATCATCGCCACCTGCATCATCAACCCCGCCTACGCCATCAACAACGGTTTTAAAATCAAGCCTGGAAAATAGTTGTGAGAAGGTCTGACAGCACGTACCAGCCTTAACCAAGTGAAGCGGACGGTCGGTGTCGGCGCCTCTGAAAGGTAGTGAGTAGCAGCTTTGAAAAAAGTGCGCTAATGGGCAGATATTTAACTGGTTGCGACAGTCAGTGCTCCGAGGGGACTCACTACCCTTAGGCAAAAGGGGCTGTTTCCGTGTTTCCGTGAAGGGAGGAGTTGTTTTAGTATAGTTACAGTAAGAAAACAAAGAAGCCCTGCATTCTTTAGGAATCAGGGCTTTGCCTTTTTAGGGCTTTGCTTGTTTATGTGAGTGCCCGGAGCCGGGATCGAACCGGCACAGCCTT
>DUNA01000039.1 GCA_012839605.1 Bacteroidales bacterium | reverse complement strand
TTGGGCCGCAGTTTATACTACAATCTTTCGTGCGCATCTTGCCACAACCCGGAAACGGGAGGAACGGACAACCTGCCTTTTTCCATAGGCGTACACAATCAACCTTCTGAAACAAGTACGTTGACTACGTTCAATGCCATATTCCATACTGTTTTTTCATGGGACGGCAAAGCAACCACCCCGGAAGAAATGGTAAGCCTGCATTTTAAGGACCCAGTCAAAATGCAAGCCGATACCCTAGACGTACTCATAGACGTATTGGCCCAAGACAAAGAACTGATGGATCTTTTTGCACAAACCTATCCGGAAACAGGCGTGACAGAAGATACATTGGTAGAAGCCTTGGTGGAATATTTAAAAACGTTGATTACCCCTAACAGCCCCTTTGACAGGTATTTGAAAGGAGATGAAGACGCCATTGGTCGCGATGCAAAAAAGGGTTACGATTTGTTTAAAAAATACAGTTGCGCTACGTGCCACAGCGGCGTGCCGGTAGGAGGCTTGTCTTTGGAATATGTAGGTACGGCCAACGAGTTTTTCATCAACCGGGAAGAACTGATCCTGGAAGACATGGGTCATTACAAAGTAACGGGAAACCCTATAGATATACACCGGTTTAAAGTGCCGGGTTTGAGGAACATTGAACTTACCTATCCGTATTTTCACAACTCCGTTACAGACAATTTGCGCATAGCCGTTTCTGCCATGGCTTACCACCAAAGAGGCAGAAAACTATCTGAAAAAGAGAAAGATAAAATTATCGCCTTCCTCAAAACCCTGACGGGAGAACACCCAGACCTTGAACAAAGTACACAACAGACGCCAGAATAAACAGTCCCTTTTGGCAGAGGGTAGTAAGTGCCACGCGATGGCGTAGTAGTGCAAGTTGCTGTGTGTCTGCAAGTTGACGCCTCGGCCCGGAGGCAGCGACTTACTACCCTCCCGGAAAAACGCGAAAAACAGCGCTTTTGGCAGAGGGTAGTAAGTGACACGCGATGGCGTGGTGCTGCAAACAGCTGGGTGTCTGCAAGTTGACGCCTCGGCCCGGAAACAGCGACTTACTACCCTCCTCGGAAAACACGGAAAATTGCCCTTTTGGCAGAGGGTAGTAAGTGCCACGCGATGGCGTAGTGCTGCAAGTTACTGTGTATCTGTGAGTTGATGCCTCGGCCCGGAAGCAGCGACTTACTACCCTCCCGGAAAAACGCGGAAAACAGCGCTTTTGGCAGAGGGTAGTAAGTGACACGCGATGGCGTAGTGCTGCAAGTTGCTGTGTGTCTGTGTGTTGACGCCTCGGCCCGGAAGCAGCGACTTACTACCCCCCTCGGAAAATGCGGAAAACAGCGCTTTTGGCAGAGGGTAGTAAGTGACACGCGATGGCGTAGTAGTGCAAGTTGCTGTATGTCTGCGAGTTGACGCCTCGGCTGGGAAGCAGACACTTACTACCCCCCTCGGAAAACGCGGAAAACAGCTCTTTTGGCAGAGGGTAGTAAGTGCCACGCGACGACGTAGCACTGCAAGTTGCTGTGTGCCTGCAAGTTGACGCCTCGGCCCGGAAGCAGCGACTTACTACCCTCCCGGAAAAACGCCGAAAACAGCGCTTTTGACAGAGGGTAGTAAGTGATACACGATGGCGTAGTGCCGCAAGTTGTTGTGTATCTGTGAGTTGATGCCTCGGCCCGGAAGCAGCGACTTACTACCCTCCCGGGAGAACACCCAGACCCTGTACAAAGTACACAACAGACGCCAGAATAAAGAGCGCCATCCACACGTTGGCTCCAAAGATTTTTTTACCTGAAAACAACGCCGTCAAAAAGTACGATGCCGGAATCATAAACAACACCGCAAATCCGTATACGTGTTCCGGCCAAAGAATCAGGCCGAGGGCGGAAAAGACAAGGAACCAAAACATGGAGTAGTAAAAACGCGATTTGTTCAAAGAGCCGGAAGATTCGCGTCTCATACATTTCACGGCTACGGCTACCAGCAGCAAGAGGATAAATACGACTGCGGGAATCAACCGCGTAAGGGGAATGCCGGCCATTCCAAAAGACAATTTTTGTATGGATAGATCTTGGGCCATCTCTTGAGCATAGCTCCAGAAATCGTAGCCTAGAAACCAAAAACCGGCAAACAACAGAATGAAAGGCGTGACAATACCTCCCAGAAACGCCAAGAAGTTCTTGAACGTCACTTCCGATAGATTCAGGAGTCCTATGATTAAAGGGATGTACAACAGCAAGGCCGGACGAAACAACAATGTGGCGCAGGCAATATAAAAAGCCCCCATAAAAGCATGGGAGCGTCCCAACTGTTCTTGAGAACCTATGGCCAGTCTGTACAGGGCGGCTGTTACAAATACGCCGGCTACAGCCCCTTGCCACGCCATGTACGATTGCGGAGACAGGGCCGTCAACCAAGCATAAGTGACAACAATCCAACGCGTTCTGTCGGGCAGCAAATCGTACGTGTCGCAAAAGAGCGTTAGGATGATACCGGTTGCCAATACCGGAAAGACGGTCAACAGAACGACTACCACATCTACATGGGTCTGGGACTGTCCCACCAAAAGAAAGGTTACTCGGAGCGCCAACAAAACAAACAAGGACAGGAGTACGGCTCCCCAAGCGCTGCGTTTTATGTATTCGATAAATACCATAACAAATCGTTGCCTATATCTTTTCTATAATACATTCCGTCAAAACGGATGTCTGCCAGCTGTCGGTACGCCGCTTGCTGCGCTTGTTCCAAGGTTTGCCCACAAGCTCCTACAGCCAATACGCGGCCTCCGGCCGTTACCGTGCCTCGGCTTGCCATCCCGTCTGCGTTTGCGTCTGCGTCTGCCTCTGCGTCTACCTCTGCGTTTGCGTCTACCTCTGCGTTTGCGTCTACCTCTGCGTTTACCTCTGCGTCTGCCTCGGCCGTACCCATATGAAACACCTGGGCTCCGGCTGCTTTTTCCAGCCCTTCTATGCGTTTGCCTTTTTCACAATCCCCCGGATATCCTTCCATGGAAGCTACTACTGTTACGGCATAGCAAGAGGACGGTTCCAAGCGCACCTCTTGCAAGTTGCCCGTTTTCAATGACATGCAGGCGGCAGCCAAATCTCCTTCCAGACACAACATGACCGATTGTGTTTCCGGATCTCCCATACGTACGTTGTACTCTATGACGTACGGGTCTCCCCCGCAGTTCATCAGACCAAAAAACAGAAATCCTTGATAAGATATGCCTTCCGCTGCCAGTCCTTGTAAAGTAGGACGGATGACGCGTTGTTCTACTTTTTCCATAAAGGCATCATCTGCAAACGGGACGGGAGATACGGCTCCCATACCACCCGTATTCAATCCTGTGTCCCCCTCTCCTATCCTTTTGTAGTCTTTGGCGTTGGGCAGGATTTTGTAGTCTTTGCTGTCTGTCAATACAAACACAGACACTTCCATGCCTTGTAGGAAAGATTCAATGACTACTTTGTCTCCGGCTTGTCCAAATTGCCCGTCCATCATTTCCTTCAGACACGTACAAGCCTCTTCTTTAGTGGGGGCTATGATGACGCCTTTGCCTCCTGCCAACCCGTCTGCTTTGAGTACGTAAGGAGCTTTCTGCGTTTCCAGATAGTCACAGGCTTGCGAATATTCGTTGGCGGTAAACGTTTTGTATGCGGCTGTGGGGATATCGTATTTGTTCATGAATTGTTTTGCAAAATCCTTGCTCCCTTCCAATTGCGCTCCGGCAGCCGTAGGTCCCACAACCAGCAGATCTTTTAGTTCTTCCTGCCGGTGGCAATAATCGGCAATGCCTTTGACCAAAGGAGCTTCCGGTCCTACTACCAGCATGCTTATAGCGTGTTTGAGGAGGGACTCTTTTACCGCCGGAAAATCCAGTGGAGAAAGGGAGATGTTTTGTGCCTTTGTACCGTTATGCAATACTACCGTCTTGGTACCTGCATTTCCCGGTGCCAAAAACAGTTCTTCAACCAGTGGAGATTGCGCCAATTTCCAAGCCAGGGCATGTTCTCGGCCGCCGGAACCCAATACAAGAATCTTCATTCTGCAAAAGTAACAAAAAGCCAAACAGCCACTATAGGACCATTTGGCTTTTTTTGTGCCCAGAACAGGGGTCGAACCTGCACAGGATTGCTCCCGCTAGTCCCTGAAACTAGTGCGTCTACCAATTCCGCCATCTGGGCTTTTGAACGCTTTTTTGTTCAGAGGGGCAAAGATAACCAAAAACTAAAAAAGGACAAACAGCTTACGCCCACACGGAACAAAATTAGACAATCCGTTGCAGTAACTGAATAAATGATTGAGCAACTTGTTTCTCATCCGGTATAGACCGATAAGCCAATGCTATTAACTCTGATTCATATTGTTTCTTTAATATATTCCATATGGACTCAAAGTCAAATAACAAAGGTGATTTAAATAAGGGTTTTGTATTCCAACCTTTTGGTTCCTTAAATATCTCCATATCATGTTGCAAGAGCTTGAAAAACTTTTGTTTAAAGGATTTAGAATAAACAAATTGCACACACTCAGGATCTTGTGCTAAATAGTATAAATCATAGAAATGCCTAATTTTTCCTGAAATAGAAGTTATATAATCTTCATCGAACGAAAAACGAATCAATGAAACCAATTTTTCCAACATTGTTTGTTCCTTGTTAAGAACATTAATTTCAAATGGATGAAGTTGATATTCTTCAATAAGCGAAAAATTGTTTTTCTGATTTAAAAACTCAAAAATCATACTATAAATGGAGCATTTTTGGAAAGGAAAAGGGTTTGCAAAAGAATTAATTTCAATAATAATTCTATTTGTAGATGCATCTTTCTCTAAAACTGGATAATGGTAAACAGATTTTCTATACCGAGAGCCTTTGCTCGTTACTCCTTCTTCTCTGCTTTCGGTGAGTTCTTTTGTAATTTCTTTCTCAATCCTTCTAATGGTTGTTTTAATTTCATTCAAACTTTTATAGCCCTCACTTATAATAGCTAAGTCTATATCCTCCGAAAACCTATCTATTAAACCATACCCTTTGGATAGAGATGTTCCACCTTTAAAAACCGCCTTTTCACTAAACTCGCTAGTCGATAACCTCTGTAAAACCAAAGTAATCCAGTAATCTTTCTCTACAAAATTCAGGTTAATTTGAAGATACTGAGATGCTGCTCGTAGTGTCTGAGTAAACAGCAATTTATTCTGATGTAGTCTCATACAATATTCCATTTATTGGCCATAGGTAATACGTTCTGTAAATCCGGAAATTTATATTTTGTAATATGGTTCAATGATTTATACAGCAACTCTGTTGTATCTTCAGGTAGAAAATTATCGAGTAAAGCACCCAATAATGCTCTTGTTGAAGGCGGATATTTTAATGCTAAACGTACAAGTGTAGTATTTTCATTTTGAGACAAAGATTTTAATATTGTCAATAAACGTGTGCATGAATTATTTATTGTAGTATCCGGTATCTTTTTTATATAACGGATTGTATCTAATATCTGTAAGAGTGGGATATTTTCTTTGGTAATACTATTCTTTTGCTTTATAAAAGAAATAGTATACTGTCCTCTTTTCAAAGAAGGACGAATTGTGTTTTTACCAATCTGAATAAGATGACTTAACTGCGTTGTTAATCCCAATCTGTTATATATACTATAACCAGTAAGATACCCTACAACTTTTCCATTTTCTTCCAGTAAGTCTTTTACAACTTGCCATTGATCAGGTTCTAAATCACCATAAGGAGTCACTTCCGGTTTATAGTATCTTCCTTTTGATATTTTTTTGATTCTGCCTGCAACTACCATTCGATTAAGCGCTTTTATAACAGCTTCATTACTTTCCACATCTATATCAAAATCAGTATAGGTAAAAACATAACCTCTAGGTAACCTGTCAATTGTATTTGACAAATAATCAGACACTTTCATCTTTTGATTCATAAAGCAAAGATAATACATTTGTCCAGTTTATTAGTATAAAAACTGGACATTTTGTCTTATTTTTTAATTCAGTCCGCTAGTCCCTGAAACTAGAGCGGAATAACCAAAAATTAGAAAACTCTCTTTTAGTTATAGGTAGTGAGTGCTTGCGGAGCGCTTCTTGCTGCAATTCGCTATATATCTGCGCGTTAGCGCACCGTCTTCAAATCCACTACTCACTACCCCTTACGAAAAACACGGAAAAACCCTCTTTTGATTGAAGGGTAGTAAGTGCCACGCGATGGCGTAGTGCTGCAAGTTGTTGTGTGCCTGTGAGTTGACGCCTCGGCCCGGAAATTGCAACTTACTACCCTCCCGGAAAAAAGCGGAAAAAAAGCGGAGAAAAAGCGGAAAACCCAATATCTACCGCACTAAAAAAGGACAAGGTCTTGACCAAAGATATCTTTCAAGAGGTTGTTGGCCAGGCGGCTGGCACCTATGCGAAACAGAGATGGGTTCAGCCAGTCGGGTCCTAAGATCTCTTCTACAATATGGTAATATTCAAGGGCTTGTTCCGATGTAGCTATGCCTCCGGCCGGTTTGAAGCCTATCTTTTTTCCCGTTTGTTCGTAATATTCGGCAATGCATTGGCACATAATGCGTGCAGCAAACGGTGTGGCGGCCGGTTCCATTTTGCCGGTAGAGGTTTTTATGAAATCGGCTCCGTTTTCCATGGCCAGGAAAGATGCCTTCCGGATGTGTTCCTCAGATTTTAATGCACCCGTTTCCAAAATAACTTTCAGATGCGTACCGGCACCTATGGCACGGCGTACTCCGCGAATGGCTACGGCGGCTTTTTCGTATTGTCCGGCAAAAAAATGATGCAAAGACAAGACAATGTCTATTTCATCTGCTCCTTGTTCTACACACAAAGCGCATTCCTGTTCCATGACTTGCGGGAACGTTTGGGCGGCCGGAAATCCTGCGCCTACAGCCGCAATCTTGATGCCTTCTACACGCAACGTTTCTTTGACAGCCGCTATGAGCGTAGGATATACACAAATGGCCGCTACCGAGGGCATGTGTGGGTATTCGCCGGCAAAACGATTTGCGTTTTCAGCAAACAGCCGTCCGCGAGCTTCTGTATCGGTGGCATTCAAAGTCGTCAGATCAATGCAAGAGAAGCATTGTGTAAGTTTGTCCGTATGTATGTTTTTATCCATAATTATTCACGTAATTTACTGTCTATGATAATGGTTACCGGTCCGTCGTTGATCAATTCCACGTCCATTTCTGCTCCAAAAACACCCGTCCTGACAGGCGTTCGTATGTGCTCTTGCAACAGGCTGCAGAAGGTTTCGTACAAGGGAACGGCGGTCTGCGGTCCGGCCGCTTTGACGTAAGAGGGTCTGTTCCCTTTACGAGTAGAGGCGTGGAGCGTAAATTGGCTAACAACCAGCAGTTCTCCTTCCGCCTGCAGTATGGATAGGTTCATGACGCCTTGCTGATCATCAAACACCCTAAGATTGATGACTTTGCGCACCATCCATTCCAAATCTTCTTTGCTGTCGGCTTCTTCAAAACCGGCCAAAATCAGTAGCCCCTGCCCTATCTGCGCATGCGTAGTGCCGTCTATATGAACGGCTGCTTTCTTTACACGTTGTACGACTATTCTCATAGTATGTCTTTTATTCTCCCATCAGTACGGGAATATTCTTGGCCTTCAGACGGGCCGCTATTTCGTGCAATTTTTCCGAAGGGCATTTGATCAATCCTTCTGCCGGGGTCTTTCTATCCAGCGTATATACCATCACGCGCCAAGGTTTTAGTTCTTCAACCAAAAAAAACCACGCGTCCAATTCTTCCGGTGTGGTGTTGTCTACCGTTTGGCCTGCAAAAGTTCCCTTAAAAAATAACGTTTGTAGGGTAAAATTTCCTTCAAATTTTTTGAGCTGTTCCACCGCTTTGGCTACGGTGTATCCCGGTTGCGGACGGTTGATCAGCTGCACCGTTTCTTCCCGGGCGCTGTCCAATTTCATAAATCGGCCGTCTGCCATCGTAAGGGCTTCAAAAACTCCGGGCCGGTCAAGCGTACCGGAATTGGAAAACACACATACCTTTACACCGGGCATCCATCTGTCCCTGATGGCCAAGGTGCCTTTTATGATATCCGGAAATTCCGGGTGCAAGGTAGGTTCTCCGTTACCGGAAAAAGAAACTACGTTGGGGAGCGTCCCTTCTTGTGCCAACTCTTCAATCCGCTCTTCCAAAATGTGCAATATGTCTTTGGCGCTTGTCAAGAGCGTTCTTCCTTCTTCTTTATGATACGGCCGAGGATTCCATCCGCGTTCACAGTAAATGCAATCAAAATTGCACAACTTCCTTTCTACGGGCAGTATGTTGATTCCCAAACTCCTGCCCAACCTTCTGCTGGTTACGGGGCCGTATACAACATCTCTTCTACTATCTCTTTTCATACTTTACTTAAAAGCTATTTCATCTATCTCTTGCGGTCTGTCTTCCAAATGCAGGCGCGGGTCTCTCTGTGCCGGCAAGCCGGGTACGTCAGACGGTTTGTACACCCGCGGCCTTCGCAATTTACTATGCACAGACTCTTCCAAAAAAGCAGGAATGCCTTCCAAGCTTGGTTCTTCCCACACCAACAACAAGCGTTCGTACGGGTGCTTCACGTCTTGACAGAGCATAGAAAATGCATCTTGTTGCCCAATAGAAAGGATGTGCGTAAGATATTGTTTTTGTACCAGATTGCGTCTGTCTGTCAAAGAATCTTTCAACCGGTTGTTGAAACGGTCTGCAAAAGCTTTTTGTTTGTCAAGGTGTTCCCGCCTTTTGTTGTACGCTATTCTTTCTTCGTTCAACTGCTTGCGCAACCTGATCAGGAGCGATTTAAAACGCGTGGGACGGCGTGTGTAGTAGTCTACCGTATACAAAAACGATTCCGTGGTATAGCCGTGTTTCTCCAATATGGGCGGATAGACCAACAACGAATCGGCCATACGGTGTAGATCGCCGTCGCGTTCCAGAAGCAAGTCTGTTATAAATAAGTCTCTGAGGATCAGCTGAAAGTCATCACCGGGAATCCTCTTGACCTGACTATGGCAAGAGACAGCCAAAGCTATGAGTACGGCTACACCGCACAGACGCAAAGTTCTGTATACGAAAGTTGCTTTCGTTTTCATATACCTGCAAAGGTAAAGAAAACGTATCAAATAGTATTCAATCCAAAGCTATTACCCAAGCTGTTTGTGGCGGAATGTGGCAAGGTTGTCCTACTTCCACCTCTACACCAGTGAATACTTCTCTGCCGTTTTTGGCGTTACCCACTCCTTCTGCATATTTTTCCCAATCAAGAGATACCGGTTGTTTGCTGTTGTTGATGACTACCATCAGACGTTCTTGAGAACTGACGCGAAAGTACACGTACGTATTTTCTATCATATTGGGCAGAAAGTGAATCATCTTTCCGTTGGCTACGGCATGCGAAGTCTTACGCCAGGTCAGTAGTCGAGATATGAAACCATACATGTCCTCTTCTTCCGGACTTCTTCCTTCTTGCGTCAACACACGTTGCGGAAGAATTACGCGCTCTTCTCCGTGACCCAATCGTTCGGGGTCTTTTGCCCCAAGCAACACTTCTGTACCGGCATAGATTTGAGGAATACCCCTCATAGTGGCCAAAAGTACATACGCCATTTTCAATTTGTCGGGATTGCGGTACATCAATTCGTACATACGGTTTGTGTCGTGGTTTTCTCCAAAGATGAGCAGTTCGAACGGGTTTTTGTAAACAAAATCGTGCGACAACACATTGTATATACGCACCATGCCGTCTCCCCAACCGATGTTCGTATCTTCCCTCAACGCGCGGAAGATTTCTCCTGTAAGCGGAAAGTCCATAACGGTAGGTCCGTCCGGATAGGGGCCGCGTTCCCAGTAGGCAATTTGCTGCGGATGGGGGTACCAACACTCGGCCAGAACCGTAGCGTTGGGATATTCTTTGCGCAAGGCGGCCGAATACGCTCCCATGGCTTCCTTATTGGAATACGGGTACGTATCAATGCGTACGCCGGCCAATCCCACGTATTCCATCCACCATACGGCTACTTGAATAAAATATTGCAAGACAAACGGATTTTCCAGATTCATGTCCGGCATGGACGTATCAAACCAACCGTCTGTACACAAATCCCTGTCAAAACGTGCGGCGTGCGGGTCCATATGCGTGTTCATGGCGTAATTGGACCGCGTGAAAGTATCAAATACGTGGATCCAATCTTTGAAAGGCAAATCTTCCATCCACCAGTGGGCCGTACCGCAATGGTTGGGTACCATGTCTTGCAAGAAAGTGATGCCTTTTCCGGCCGCTTCTTGTACCAAATCGCGGTACATTTGGTTGGTGCCAAAACGCGGATCTATCTTGTAATAGTCTGCGCACGCGTAGCCGTGGTACGAGGCATGGGCTTCGTCGTCCAACGTAAGAGGCGTGGGCCATATGGAAGTAACACCCAAACGGGCCAAATAATCCAACCCGTCGCGTATCCCCTCCAAATCTCCGCCGTGGCGCCCGTAATCTTGGTTGAGATTGGGTTTTTCCACCGTGCAGGGCGTTTGGTCGTTATGGGGATTGCCGTTCACAAACCTGTCCGGCATGAGCAAATACAACACATCGGCCGGTGTCAGCCCTTGCCTGAGGGCCGAGCCTTCCTCTCTGGCATGAAACACGTACGGGATATCCAGCTTCTTTCTGCCTTTCTTCCAGCGCAACGTGTACGTACCGGGAGCCCCTTCCGTCAAGCGTACGTCCACAAACAAGTAGTTGGGACTGTCTGCTTTGTGGACGGCCACAATTTCCAATCCTGCCGAGGCGCTCTCCAGCGAACCTTCACCCAAACCGGGACCGTAAATCATAATTTGCAAAGGCGTTTGCATGCCTGCCCACCAGAAAGGCGGCTCCACTCTCTCTACTTGTGCAGCTGCAGAAATACTCCACAAAAGGGCAACGACAAGAACTATCCGTTTTTTCATGTTATTTCGTTTTTGTAAACAAGCGGAAACCGTACGGTTCCAATTCCCAGAGCGTTTGTTCGTCCGCTTGCAAAATTTCTTCTCCTTTCCAATCGGCAAACGTACCTGTTCCGGCGCCGTCTGTCAAACGGACTGTTTGCAATTGGTCTGTAAAATTAAAGAGGGCCAGGATGCTGTTTCCTTGGGCTTCTCTTGTAAACGCAAATACGTTGCATGATCCGTCCAAGGCTGCTTCTTTCACTACGCCGCCGTACGGAGGTACTTCCAGCGCCGGCGATTGGTGCTTGAATTGAATCAACTGTTTGTAAAAACGGGTAAACGTTTCTGCATTTTCCGGTTGCAAGTTGTCTTTTTCAAAGAAAGCCAATTGCTTGACGTTCCCTACTTCCTGTCCTGTGTATACCAAAGGGATGCCGGGCAGCGCAAACGTGAGGGCCGCCATTTGCCAAGTGGCTTGTCCCATGCGTTCAAATTCCGTCCCGTTCCAGGAATTTTCGTCGTGGTTGGACGTAAAGAGAAGCGGAATGGCGTTGGGACCAAATTCCTCCACCATTTGAGCCAAGGTATGACGGATGCTGTCTGCGTCTTTCTTTGCCTGCGCCACGTCGTTCAACGTGTGATGTAAGCGCCAACCGTAATACGCGTGAAACGCTTCCTTGGTGTTGATGGGGTTCTCCGACTCGGCCAGTAGAAACACGTCTTCTTTGGCCTTTCGCAAGGCAGGTGCGGCGTGCTCCCAAAAATCGATGGGAGTCAGATCGGCCATATCGCAACGGAACCCGTCCACATCTGCATCTTCTATCCAAAAGAGCATGGCATCCAACATGGCTTCACGCATGTCTTTGCTCCCGTAATTGAGCCGAGCCACGTCCGACCAATCGTACAGAAATTCCGGTTCTCCGTCCGGACGCCTTACGTGCCAATCTTCGTGCTCCAGCCATACGGCATCGCGTGCGGTGTGGGCTGCCACCCAGTCCATGATGACACGCATACCCAATTGGTGGGCTTTGTCTACCACTTTACGAAAATCTTCCAGCGTGCCGAATTCTTGGTTGACAGCTTTGTAGTCTTTTATGGAGTAATACGAACCCAAAACTCCTTTCCGGCCGGTCACACCTATGGGATGGATGGGCATAAACCACAATACATCAATGCCTAGTTCGTGCAATTGGGGCAACATCTGTTCAAAGGCCGCAAACGTCCCTTCCGGAGTAATCTGTCGCACATTCACTTCATACATAACCGCATTTTTGACCCATTGCGGATGGAACTCCTTTTCTTGTTGCGGAGCACAACCATTTACCAATACCATGCTTAACGAAATTAGATACAATATTTTTTTCATGTCTTCTTTATTATTCTTTAACAAGAACAGAAAACCCAACGGGTTCTACCATGACTTCACCCATATAGGGAGTGAAGTCTACCACATTCATGCCAAAAGGCAATTCCAAAGAACGCAAGTCAAACAAAGCGTTTCCTTTGTTCAAACAAACCAAAACACTTTGGTCCATATACGTTCGTACATAGGCCAATACGTCTTGTTCTACAAACAACGGAAATAAATCTCCATATAAGAGGGCCATGTGGTTGTTCCTTAACCAAACCAGCCGTTTTACGCGTTCTTTCAATTTTTCTTCCAACGGGGAGTATCCCTCAAAGACCATCATACGTCTGTTGTCCGGGTCGTTGGCTCCGGGAATACCCACCTCGTCTCCGTTATAAATACAAGGAATACCCGGCAAGGTCATATTGAAGGCATGCAACAAAGCCAAGTAGTCGTATGAAACGGGACGGCCTACACCAATGTTTCTATCCCAACCGGCTTGTTTGTCGTCTTCGCCCAAAGACAAAGCCCCTCCGGCCAGAGAAATATACCGCGGTTTGTCGTGGTTGCCGCTGATGTTGCACATCAAGTTGTGGTATCCGTAATACGTCAACGACGTGTGGAGCGTTTCCCATACGTGCTTGAAAGATCCGTCTTTTCGTACTGTGTTTTCTACAAAGGAATGGTACAAATTAAAATCAAACTGGCCGTCCAACATGCCGTTTTTCACATAGCTAGCAATAAGCTCCGGTGAACCGTACGTTTCTCCCAATTGCAACACAGATCTGCCGGGAAATTCTTTCACCACTTTACCGGTCAATGTTCTCCAAAACAGATCGTCTATGTGCTTGGTGGCGTCGTGACGGAACCCGTCTATGGGAAAATGACGCAGCCAATACATGGCGGAATCCGACAACGCATCGCATACGTCCGGACGTGAAAAATCAAACTTGGGGATGTGTTTGTCAAACCACGTAGTCAAACGAAACTCATCCCACAACTCAAAGTTGCGGCGTCCGTCCGGCGTGATGGAATCGGTCACCCAGTCCGGATGCTGCTTCAACGTAGGGCTTTCTTGGTGCATGTGGTTGGCCACGTGATCCAGGATGACAAGCATGTCGTTCCCGTGGGCTTTGTCCAATAAGTTTGTGAGCACCCGGTCGTCTCCAAAACGTTTGTCCACCTGCGTGATATACAACGGCCAATAGCCGTGGTATCCGCTGAATTGGGTGTCGGGGTTGAATATTTGTCCCCAGGCGTCGTACGGGTTTTGCGTCAACGGAGACAACCATATGGTATTTACTCCCAATTGGTTGAAGAACCCTTCTTCCATCTTTTGGATAACGCCTTCCAAGTCTCCTCCGTAATAATCTACTTTGGGATGTACGTGGGGAGATTGGATTTTGTAATCGTTGTCCGGATTGCCGTTGTAAAACCTGTCTATAAAGACTTGGTATATGACGGCCGTATGTTTGTCCGTTCTTTTGAGCTTTTGCACATCTTTCACTACCCTGCCCTTTTCCAGCGGAATGAGCAAATCGTTGGCATGCCCGTACTCGTTGACGGCATAAACACGTACCAGGGAGCGTTCCGGGAGTGCCGTAAAGCCGGGCAACAAAATGGGATAGGCATCTGTAATGCCTTCTACCGTTTGCACCAAACTGTTTTGCCAAAAGATGTACAAGGTAACCGGTCCCATTTCCACGTGTACGTTGCACAGGGCATCCGTATTGGGTGTGGAAGGAAACACAGCCAGACGCGGCGTACGTGCAGACAGCCCACTTACTGAAGGTTGTATGCGTACGGGGATATCGCCCCTCTGGCGCCTTGTGTGGACATGCAGTACGGTCATGAGCGGTGCCGGATCTTGGACAACTACCAATACCGTGTCTGTATTGGGATAAGGAAGCACCTTCAGATGCG
>DUNA01000038.1 GCA_012839605.1 Bacteroidales bacterium | reverse complement strand
TGGAGAAGAAGAAATTACGGAAGGAGAAATTTTGCCTATGGATACGGTGGAAGAAATGCAAGATTTGTCTTTGAATTCTTTGTCCTTTGTTTTTCTGCAACACTTTGGTGATGAGTTCTTTTTCCAAAGAATTCAAAGACAAATCTTGCATTTCTTCCACCGTATCCATAGGCAAAATTTCTCCTTCCGTAATTTCTTCTTCTCCATGAGAGTCGTTTGCCGCCCTAGTCAACATGGCCGAGGCAGGGGCAGAAGGAATAAAATCTTTGTTCTCTATACTTTCCATCTTCTTTTTCAACTGATCCATTTCTGAACGCAATTGAAAAAGGATTTTGTACAAAATATCTCTTTCAGAAATAAAATCGTCTCCGGCCCCTTTGGCTCCGTCATACACTACGGGCAAGTGAAGGGGACTGTCTGCCGGAAGGTATCGCTGCAAAGTTTCTGCCGTAACTGTTCTGTTTTGCTCCAAAACGCTCAATTGCTCTGCTACATTTTTCAGCTGCCTTACGTTCCCGGGCCAACGGTAATGTTCCAGCAAGTTTCTGGCACCATCTGTCAAACGTATGACAGGCATTTTGTACTTATCTGCAAAATCGGCTGCAAATTTTCTAAACAACAAATGGATATCGCCCGGACGCTCCCGTAATGCCGGCACCACAATGGGTACGGTATTCAATCTGTAGTAGAGATCTTCTCTGAATTTGCCTGTTTTTATGGCATGGTGCAAATGAACATTCGTAGCCGCAATGACGCGCACGTCTGTTTTTTGCACCTGTGACGACCCTACTCGTATGAATTCACCCGTTTCCAAAGCTCGCAGCAAACGTACTTGCGTGGAGAGAGGCAGTTCAGCCACCTCGTCCAAAAAAAGCGTTCCCTTATCCGCTACTTCAAAGTACCCCTTCCTGTCTTCGTGGGCTCCTGTAAAAGAACCTTTTACGTGACCAAACAATTCCGAGTCTATGGTTCCTTCCGGAATGGCCCCGCAGTTTATGGCAAAATAGTTGCCGTGTTTTCTTACGCTGTGTGCATGTATGACTTTAGGAATAAATTCCTTCCCTACGCCTGTCTCGCCGGTAACCAAAACAGACAAATCCGTAGTGGCCACTTGTGCAGCTACATCCAGTGCTCTGTCCAACAAAGGGCTGTTCCCTATAATTTCAAATCTTTGTTTAATTGCAGTTACATCCATCTTTGCAAAGATATGATTTTTGTCCTATATTTGTAAGCTAAACAGGTATGAATAACAAACCAACTTGAATAATAAACTACGTGTTATGAAAAAAACTTTATTGCGCTTTTTGGGCATTGCCGCTTTTGGAGTGATGCTTATGGCTTGTAACAACCCAAAGGATATGGTGAAATATGCAGACGAAGTGTCCATTGCCTGCAATCCGGAAATCCTTGAAGTGGTAGCCGATAAAATTGATGTAACCTACACCCTTACATTCCCACAAGGGTATTTCCATCCCAAAGCCATACTGGAAGTTACTCCCGTACTGGTTTACGAAGGCGGAGAAGTTGCGGCGCAACCTCTTAAGCTACAGGGAGAAAAAGTGTTAGACAACTTCAATGTTGTAGGAACTGAAGGAGAAAGCGTCCAACACAAAATCCGTTTTGACTATGTGGAAGGCATGGCCAAATCTCATCTTGAATTACGCAGTGCTGTCATCCACAAAGACAACACTTGGCCTTTCCCTGCTGCTTATAAAATTGCAGACGGTGCCAACATCACTTACAAATGGGTAGAGCTGAAAGGAGAAACTGCCATCATCGCCGACAATTACCAAAAGATCATTCACGAAGCTGAAGAGACAAACATCATGTATGCCAAAAACTCGGCACAAGTAAGAGCTCGTGAGTTGACAAAAGCCGAAATCAAAGAATTCCAGGAATTCTTGAAAAATCTGCCACAAGATGAAAGAAGAGTCATCAAAGGAACGGATATCATTGCTTATGCCTCTCCGGAAGGACCCATTGATTTCAACGAGGAGCTTTCAGAAAAACGTATGAAGAGTGCAGAAAAAGCGTTCCAGACCATTACCCGCAGAATCAATCCTGAAGGTGATGTCAGCCTCCAAACAAAGGGTGAAGACTGGGAAGGATTCCAAGAGTTGATAAGCCAAACAGACTTAGGTGACAAAGATTTGATCTTACGTGTACTGTCCATGTACTCAGACCCCGTAATTAGGGAACGCGAAATCAGAAACATGTCTGCCGTATACAAAATACTGGAAGACAAAGTATTGCCCAAATTGCGCCGTGCACGCTTGATTGCCAACGTAGAATTTACAAACTATTCAGATGAAGAGTTGATAGAGCTTACCGCAACCAACATGGATGCCATGAATAAAGAAGCATTGCTCTATGCTGCAACACTTACAAAAGACAGCGATGTCAAAATTGCTCTGTATAAAAAAGCTGCAGAAAAATTCAACTGCAAGCGTGGCTACAACAACTTGGCCGCCATGTACCTAAATACAGGCAAAGTAAACGAAGCAGCTACGGCACTGGCCAAATGTGACGCTTCCAATCCCATGGTAATTAACAACCTGGGAGTTGTTGAACTTCGCAAAGGCAACTACGACAAAGCCGCGGAGTATTTTGCAAAATCGGGATGCGAAACAGCCCGCTACAACCAAGGTGCATTGGATATCCTCAACGGAAAATATGAAGAAGCCTTAGATAAATTGCATGGCAAAACCCACATGAACGGAGCGTTGGCTCAATTGCTTAACGGCAATCTGGATCAAGCAGAAGCCGCCATGGAAGGCTGCAAATGCTCCGGTGGCAACTATATCAAAGCCGTTATTGCTGCACGCAAAGGACAAGATGCCAGAGTACAAGAATTGATGGAAGAAATCAACAAAGTACCTGCTCTTGCTGAAAAAGCCGCAAAAGATATTGAATTTGCTAAATATCGTTAAACACACAATCACTTAACTCACACCTTACAAAAAAAGGAGACGCAATTTGCTTGTCTCCTTTTTTTAACTACCTTTGTATCGGCTGCCGATATATCGGAGCCCTATATAAATGAAATGATGAATCACATTGTATTGACAGAAGCCGTCTTTTATACCCTGCTGGTTTTGCACAAACCACTGCACGGCTACGGCATCATGCAGGAAACAAAAGCATTGACAAACGACAGACTCAATTTGTCTGCCGGCACGTTGTACGGAGCCCTTTCCACCATGCTTGAGAAAGGGTGGATCAAAGCCTTGCCCGTGGAAGAAGAAAGCCGGCGCAAGGAGTATATCATTACCCCCAAAGGTAAACAAGTGGTGCAAGCCGAGTGGAGAAGGTTGCAAGAGCTGGTTACAAATGGAGAAAAATTTTTAAACCTATAAGATGATGGAAAAAAAATGCATTCTAAAACCCTTCTTTCTATGGAATTTCGAAAAAGAAGAAGCCTGGATAAACGACATGGCCCTTGATGGCTGGATGTTGTATAAAATAAGGTATGTATTTTACTATTTTGAAAAAGACACCCCCGGTGCCTGGGAATACACCCTGGAATTGCCGGAAAAAGATCCTTACGCCGGCAGCCGTGAAGGGTATTTAGACTTTCTTAAAGAATCGGGAGTAGAAATAGCGGCTCGTAGCCGGTATTGGATATATCTGCGCAGCCGACGGGGAGAACATGTAATGGGCTCTGAAGAGCATGCTCTGCAGCAGCTGGTACGCACCCTGAAAGCACAAAAATTTGCTTATAAACTACGATATTTATTCACCCGGCTGCTCGCTTTTTCCATAGCCTGTCTCTTATGCCTCACATACTGGCACCTCTATCCTGTTACTGATTTGTTGAGGGGGTTTTTGGTAGGTCTCGGCATTGCAAGTATTGTATTTATAATATGCACGACCGTTGTGGCAAAAGAAATGGATAGAAAAGTGAGAAGAGCCCTCAGAAACTTGCATGTTTCCGAGTAGCACTATTGTCCAATCTAAGTAAAGCTGATTAGTCCAGCTTGAGAACGGCCATGAATGCCGATTGCGGAACTTCTACGTTGCCAATCTGGCGCATGCGGCGTTTCCCTTTCTTCTGTTTTTCCAACAATTTGCGCTTTCTTGTTATGTCGCCTCCGTAACATTTGGCCGTCACGTCTTTTCTAACGGCCTTCACCGTTTCACGGGCAATGATCTTTGACCCGATGGCGGCTTGAATGGCAATTTCAAATTGTTGACGCGGTATCAACTCCTTTAGCTTCTCACACATACGCCTGCCAAATGTGTAAGAGTGGTCTCTATGAATGAGGCTGGAAAGGGCGTCAACCGGTTCCCCGTTCAACAACACATCCAATTTGACCAAATCTGCTCTTTCATATCCGGTCAAATGGTAATCAAAGGAAGCATACCCGCGCGATACGCTCTTTAATTTGTCGTAAAAGTCAAACACAATTTCTGAAAGCGGCATCTTAAACGTAAGTTCTACCCTGTCCGATGTCAGAAAATGCTGGTTCAACAAGACACCGCGTTTGTCCAAACACAATTTCATAATGGTCCCAAAATATTCTGCTTTGGAAATAACTTGTGCCCTAATGTACGGCTCTTCAATCCTATCTATAAGCGTTGCCGGTGGCAAACCGGAGGGGTTGTGCACTTCCGTTTCTTCCCCCTGCGTGGTATATACAATATACGACACGTTGGGGACGGTCGTTATCACGTCGCAATCAAATTCTCTGAACAAACGTTCCTGCACAATTTCCATGTGGAGCAATCCCAAAAACCCACAACGAAACCCGAACCCTAAGGCTAAGGAAGATTCCGGTTCAAACGTAAGAGACGCATCGTTCAGCTGCAATTTTTCCAAAGCCGCCCGCAAATCTTCGTACCCGTCTGTATCTACCGGATACAACCCGGCAAACACCATAGGTTTTACCTCTTCAAAACCGGCAATAGCCTCTTGACATGGACGCGCTACCGTAGTAATGGTATCCCCTACTTTGACTTCAGATACCGTTTTTATTCCGGAAATAATATACCCTACATCTCCCGTTTGGACTTCTTTACGCGGAATCATTTTGATTTTCAAGATGCCTACTTCGTCGGCTTCGTACTCTTTTCCTGTATTGAAAAATTTGACTTTGTCGCCTTGTTTGATGGAACCGTTCATCACCCGAAAGTATCCTATGATACCGCGAAACGAATTGTACACGGAATCAAAAATAAGGGCTTGCAGCGGTGCGTCCGGGTCTCCTTCCGGAGCAGGAATACGTTCTATAATGGTTTGCAGCAACTGCGGAACGCCTTCTCCCGTACGGGCGCTGATGTGCAAAATTTCTTCCTTAGTGCAGCCCAACAAATCAACAATCTGCTCTTCTACCGTATCTATCATGGCGGATTCCATATCTATTTTGTTCAAGACAGGAATGATTTCCAGGTCGTTGGAAATAGCCAAATACAAATTGGATATGGTCTGAGCCTGTACTCCTTGTGTGGCATCTACCACCAACAACGCTCCTTCGCAAGATGCAATAGCTCGCGATACTTCGTAAGAAAAATCTACGTGTCCGGGTGTGTCCAGCAAATTCAATACGTATTTTTCTCCGTTGTGCTCGTAATCAAGCTGTATAGCATGGGATTTTATCGTAATTCCCTTCTCCTTCTCCAGCTCCATACTGTCCAAAACACGGGTCTCCATTTCTCTTTGTTCCACCGTGTGGGTAATTTCCAACAAACGGTCAGCCAACGTGCTCTTTCCGTGGTCTATATGGGCAATAATACAGAAATTTCTGATGTTCTTCATACGTGCCGCAAAGGTAAATATAATTTTTATCTTTGTTGGATAATCAAATTCAGACAGCATGCAGCAACAGAAAAGCCCTTCCTTTTCCGCACTCGTACAACAAGTGCGTAGAGATATTATACGCCTGGTAGCAGCCGCCAAAAGCGGACACCCGGGAGGTTCTCTCAGCAGCACCGATTTTATGACCATGCTCTATACGGAATTTCTCCGACAAACTCCTGCTCAGTGGGACAGGACCGGAAAAAATATGGACATGTTCTTTCTCTCCATCGGGCATATTACACCTCTTTATTATAGCATATTGGCCAGAATGGGATACTTCCCGTTAGAAGAATTGCGTACTTTCAGGAAATTGGGTACACGCCTTCAAGGACACCCTGCCGTAGAAGACGGACTGCCGGGCATTCATGTGGCTACCGGATCGTTGGGACAAGGCCTGTCCGTGGCTTGCGGAGCCGCACTTGGCAAACGTTTGGACAACGACCCACACCAAGTGTACGTACTGATTGGTGACGGAGAAAGCCAGGAAGGGCAGATTTGGGAAGCCGCGCTTTTTGCTGCACACAACAATCTGGGCAACTTGACAGCTTTTACAGATTGGAACAGACAACAAATAGACGGACACGTAGACAACGTAGCCGGATTGGGAGATTTGGTTGCCAAATGGAAATCGTTTGGATGGCTTGTTCTGGAATGCGACGGACACAGTGAAGAAGACCTGCGCCGTGCTTTCCAAGAAACACTCAAACCACGCACAAAACCCATGATGGTTCTCATGCATACGCACATGGGCAAAGGGGTAGACTTTATGGAAGGCACCCACGCCTGGCACGGAAAAGCCCCCTCGGCAGAACAAGAAGCCGCCGCTTTGGCGCAATTACCGGAAACGTTGGGAGATTTTTAACACACAAGGACAATGGAAAACACAGGAAACAAAGATACACGCTCCGGATTTGGTGCCGGACTGCTTGAATTGGGAAGCACAAACCCCGCTGTAGTAGCCTTGACGGCAGACTTGACGGGATCCGTAAAAATGGATGCCTTTGCCGCCGCTTACCCCCATCGCTTTTTTCAATGCGGGATTGCCGAAGCCAACATGATAGGTACAGCCGCCGGACTAGCCATCACCGGACACATTCCCTTTGTGGGAACGTTTGCCGAATTTGCCACGGGGCGGGTCTACGACCAACTGCGGCAATCTGTCTGTTATTCGGCAGCCAATGTAAAAATTGCCGCCTCGCACGCGGGCGTCACTTTGGGGGAAGACGGGGCCACGCACCAGACGATGGAAGACATTGCTCTTACCCGAGCCCTTCCGCACATGGCTGTCATCAACCCCTGCGATTACAACCAAACACGCCTGGCCACCTTAGCAGCTGCTGCGTGGGAAGGACCTGTTTATTTGCGCTTTGGAAGGCCTTCCGTCCCCAATTTCACACCTGTGGACGGACCGTTTGAGATTGGGAAAGCCTGGGTAGTACACCCGGGAGAAGACGTCACCTTGCTGGCTACCGGACACCTGGTTTGGGAAGCATTGGAAGCCGTCCGCATCCTAGCAGGACAAGGCATCAAGGCCGAACTGATCAATATCCACACCATCAAACCGCTAGATGCACAGGCTGTCTTGGACTCGGCAAAGAAAACAGGAGCCGTGGTCACGGCAGAAGAACACCTGGTGGCAGGAGGATTGGGAGAAGCCGTAGCCGGTCTGTTGGCGCAACACCACCCCGTACCCATGCGTATGGTAGCCATGGAAGAAGGATTTGGACAAAGCGGCACACCGGCTCAGCTTATGGAGTTTTACAACTTAAACGCCGCCGCTATCGTTGAAAAGGTGCTGGAACTAAAAAAATAGGCTATAAACTAAGGTGAACACAGACGAGAACATTAGGGATTTATGCAAAACCGGCCTGTACAAACAAGCTTTTGAGGAAATAGTACGTATCTACAGCCAGCGGTTGTATTGGCATATCCGTAAAATGGTTCTTGCTCACGACAACGCAGACGACATCCTGCAAAACACCTTGCTCAAAGTATGGACAGGACTTCCCTCTTTCCGCTGGGAATCAAAATTGTATACATGGCTGTACCGAATAGCCACTAACGAAGTCCTCACTTTTATCAAAAAAAACAAAGCCTATACGAACATTCCGCTCGAAGATCGATTGGAAGCTGATACTCCTTTGTTCACCGGAGACCAAATCCAAACGGCCTTGCAAAAAGCCATTGATCGGTTGCCAAACAAACAACGACTTGTGTTCAACATGCGTTATTTTGACGAAATGCGCTACGAAGATATGTCGAATATTTTGGGTACTTCCGTAGGTGCTCTCAAAGCTTCATACCACCATGCCTACACAAAAGTACAGAAAGCCATCAAAGAACTATTGCTTTAAACCTTTTGAAACCAATCCCATCTAACGATTGAATCATGAGCCACAAAGATTTATACAATCCGCACTTGAAAGAGAACCCCTTTACGGTTCCGGAAGGCTACTTTGAAGAAGTACAAGCCCGGTGGGCCCTCTTTACGGCACAAACACAGGCAGACCGTGCCGCAGCTCCCGAACGGGCAAAGAAAGACCGGCCGTTTGTCAAGCTGCTGTTGCCGCAATTGCAGTTTGCCGCCGCTTTTTTATTGCTCTTTGGATTGGGTTATCTTTTTGTAGCTACATTGACAAAAAACAGACTGGATACACCCCCGGCAGACGAACTGTCTGTCCTTAACGAATGGGCGTACTGGGGAATTGATCACCATACCTTATACGACTGGGTACAGGAAGGCATCCCGGAAAACGATAATTCGCCTTTTCTCTTGGATGTAGATATTGAAGACCTGCTGGAGTATATGGACTACCCGGGATTTGACCCTGTGCACTTAGATTTGAACAGTATTTATGATATAAGACATTTGCCATGAAACGTATGTTATTTGTATGCTTACTGTGCGTAGCTTCTCTGACACTTCACGCACAACATGTTACCATAGAAGTTCCGGCAATGGACGTAAAAGAGAACAGACAAGAAACGCAAAGACGCGATAAAGATAGAAGTGCTTACCAAGAAGAGTTTAAAGCACAAAAGGTTGCCTACATTACACAAAAAGTAGGCTTTACGGCAGAAGAGGCGGAAAAATTCTGGCCCCTGTACAACGAATTGGATAGTCAGATAAAAGCCGTCCACGCAGAACGAGGCGCCGCCAAATCTGCCATGTATAAAGCGTTAAATCCTCGTGGATCGTCAGAAGGACGCACCTTAGCCGGTGACCACAGAGATGCAGCAGCTCCCCCGGCAAGAAAAGACAGAAAACCTGTTTTGTCCGTTGAGAATGCGTTGGATACATTTATGGCCACTTTTGAAGAAGAAAGCCGAATCCGTACGGAATACCATCAAAAATTCTTACAAGTGATTACAGCAAAGCAAGTGGTTGCCTTTTACTTTGCTGAAGAACAATTCAGCCACAAAGTCTTTAGGGATTTTGTCAACAAGCAAGTAGAAAAGAAAAAGAAGTAGTCACGCCCATAAATAAAAGCCACGGACAAGATGACGCACCAGTAACTTTCCCATGACTTCTCTGAAGGCTGTATGTTTGTAATCTAAACAAACATAAGCCCCAAAGTTTTTGTAAATTGGATTTTTTTAACAAACAATTTATTCACTAAAACTTGGGACTTATGCAGACCAAAAGTAAAAGTACAACAATCAGTTTTAAAGGACAAAACATTTATGTAGGAATTGATGTCCATTTAAAAAGTTGGAAGGTTACCATCATAGTAAATGATATGGAACATAAAACTTTTTCACAAGATTCCAATGCTAAGATTCTTTCAAACTATTTACGAAAGAATTTTCCCGAAGCCGAGTATTTCTCTGCCTATGAGGCAGGCTTTTGTGGGTTCAGTGTCCATCGGGACCTTGAAAGATATGGCATACATAATATTGTAGTTAACCCTTCCGATATTCCAACTACCGACAAGGAAAAACGCCAGAAAGAGGACAAACGTGACAGTCGCAAGATTGCTAAATCGCTCAAGAATGGCGAGTTAACAGCTATTTATGTGCCTACTAAAGAAATGGAAGAACTGCGAAGTTTGGTAAGGTATCGTAAAGCATTAGTAAGAGACATCACACGCAACAAGACCAGGATCAAGTCTTTTCTCTTTGTTAATGGAATAGAGATACCGCCAGAGTTAGATGGTGCTTCAAGTTATTGGTCAGGGAAATTTACCAATTGGTTAAAAG
>DUNA01000037.1 GCA_012839605.1 Bacteroidales bacterium | reverse complement strand
GTGGGATGTATGTTGACATCTACTGTTTTTGGGTCTGTAGTGAAGTAGAGGAAATACGTAGGCAGTTTTTCATCGGGAAGCAACTGCCCGTATCCGTTTATTATGGCTTTGTGCAGGTAGGGGCTTCTGAAGTACCGTCCGTTGATGAACAGGTACCGGTGGCCTCCGCGTTTGTAAGAATCTTTGGGTCGACTGACGTATCCTTTCACAGATACTAAGGGTGTTTCTACGTTGGCATCCAACAATTGGTTGTTCAGGTCTTTGCCCAAAGCACTTGTAATGCGTGTACGCAATGTTTCGCCGGCCGGCAAATGGTGTAGGGTATTGCCGTTGTGTGTAAGAGTGAAGGTGATGTGCGGTTGGCACAAGACCACTCGGTAAAACTCTTCCAGAATGTGGCGCATTTCTACTTGTTCGGACTTTAAGAACCGACGTCGGGCCGGGACGTTGTAGAACAAGTTTCTCACACAAATGTCAGTGCCTTTATCACATACTGCTTCTTCTTTTGATTCTATGTTGGAACCGGAGAGGGTAATTTCTGTGCCCAGTTCGTCTTCTTCCCGGCGTGTACGCAACCGCACGTGCGCCACCGATGCGATGGAGGCCAGGGCCTCGCCTCGGAAACCAAACGAGACGATTTCCTCCAAGTCTTCCACACTGCGCAACTTGCTGGTGGCGTGGCGTTTGAAAGCCAGCACGGCGTCTTGCGGACTCATACCGCTTCCGTTGTCGGTCACTTGCAGCAAGGTGGCTCCGCCGTCTGTCAAGGTCACGTCTATGCGGTCTGCTCCGGCATCGACGGCGTTTTCCATCAATTCCTTAATGACAGAAGCCGGTCGCTGGATGACTTCACCGGCGGCTATTTGGCTGGCTATGTGTGACGGAAGTACGGAAATCATTTGAAAATCTTAAACAGGTAACTGAAGGCCTGGGTAAAGTATACGGCCATGAGCATGATGACTACCAGAGAGATGACAATGATAGCGCGTACAAGTTTTTGACGGGCCGGATAGCGGCGTTCCACATGGTATGAGGCACGGAACGACCCGCGGATGGACCCACCGGGTATGTACGGTTTGTCTTCGTCTTTCTTTTGAGCAGCCACAGTTTCCCGTGTTCTTTTTATGCGTTCTTCAAAGGCTTCCTTTTCCGGGTTCCAATACATAGGCTTGTAATTGAAAACGCGGTGTTTGGGTGTACGAAAAAAAGATATTCTAAAAGCCATGGTCTTTATAATTTGTTGCGGGTTAGCGCAGTATCAATATAGTGGTCTACTACGTGCGGAAAGTACTTGTACTCCAAGGCGTGCACTTTTTGTGCCAGGCTTTCCGGTGTGTCGTTGCGGTCCACCGGACAGGTGGCTTGAAAAAGCATTTGACCGCGGTCGTAGTGGTTGTCAATCAAATGAATGGTAATGCCCGACACTCCGTACGGGGGTGCAGGTGATGGGTCAGACGTGAGTGGCGTCGCACCGGCGTGAGCAGCGGTGGTGCTTGTCAGAAAGGTGTTTGCCGAGGCGGGACGGTTGTGCAAGTGGTCCAGCACAGCCCTGTGCACGTGCATGCCGTACATGCCTTTGCCTCCAAAGGCCGGCAATAGAGCCGGGTGGATGTTCAAAATCTTGCCGGGGTAGGCTTGCAGCAGGTGCTCGGGGATTTTCCATAGGAAGCCGGCCAGCACCAGCAGCTCCACGTCGTATGAGCGGAGGATGGACAAAACACTTGATGTCGCTTCCGGGTTTTGCAGTTGCTCTGCATTGAACACCTCGGCAGGGATACCCAGCTTGCGGGCTCGTTCCAGAACGGGGGCTTGGGGGTTGTTGCAAAGCAGTGCCACTGCCTGACCTTTAGTCAGATGGCGAATGAGGTTCTCTGCATTTGTTCCGTTACCCGATGCAAAAAGCGCAATTCTTGTCATAACTTACAAAGATATGGAAAAATCGCTATTTTTGTGGAGATATGAAAACGAAGGATATGTTGCCGCGTATAGGCAACGGATACGACGTGCATCGTTTGGAACCGGATTTGCCTTTTTTCTTAGGGGGTATACGACTGGAATATCGGTTGGGGTGTGTGGCCCATTCGGATGGCGACTGCTTGATACATGCCTTGTGCGACGCGCTTTTGGGAGCGTTGGCCTTGGGTGATATAGGCGTACATTTTCCGGATACCTCAGAGACTTACAAGGGTATTGACAGCAAAGTGTTGTTAGCCAAAACGTATGGTATGGTGCGGGATGCCGGCTATCGACTGGGCAATGCAGATTGTACGGTATGTCTGCAGGCTCCCAAGATTGGGTCTTACATTCAGCAGATGCGTCAGGTACTGGCCGGAATTCTGGAAGCAGACGTGGAACAAATCTCTATAAAAGCCACTACAGGGGAACGGATTGGCTTTGTGGGACGCCAAGAGGGTGTGGCTGTGTACGCTACCGTATTGTTGTATCCGGACAAATAGTGTTTGCACGTTTAAAAATTATGCTTACTTTTGCAGCTCTTAGCTCTGCGGCGAGGTAGCTCAGGTGGT
>DUNA01000036.1 GCA_012839605.1 Bacteroidales bacterium | reverse complement strand
TCAGCATACCGGACCAATCATTGCTTTCCGTTCCACCGGCTCCCGAATTGATTTTCAACAAAGCCCCCAAGTTGTCTCCTTCCCCGCTGAGCGTACTTCTAAGTTCTTCCGCTTCTATCCATTTTTCCACCAAACTGATCTGCTTGTCCAACTCTTCCTGTGAAGCTTCCAGCTCTGCTAAAACTTTTAGATCTTCCAGTCCCTCTTGAATCTTATAATAACTTTCTATTGCTGTTTTTATGAGTGCTTGTTTTTTCAACAACACTTCTCCGTCTTTGGGGTTATCCCAAAAGCCTTCTTGTTGAGATATTTCTGTAAGAGATGCTATTTCTTTTTCTTTAGCATCTATGTCAAAGATACCTCCTCAACCGCTGCCCGCGTTGCAGCAGATTTTTACAATTATCAGATGTATATTCCATAGTTGTACAAAGTTAGTGATTTAATTTTTTCCTGAGCGCTTTCCAATCAGGAAGCTCTTGTTCCAGGATTTTGTAAAAATTTTTATCGTGTCCCGGCTCCAGCAAATGGCATAATTCATGTACTATAACATACTCAATACAGGATAGAGGCTTATAAAACAACCGCAAATTCAAAGTAATATACCCTGTTTTTAAAGAACAGCTCCCCCACCGGGTGTTCATCTCACGTACTCTCCATCCTTTGGGACGTACGCCGTATTGGCTTTCAAATTTACGCTCCCACGGAAACGCCAACTCATGAAACAAGGCCGCTGCTTGTTTTTTCACCTGTTCCCTCTCCGGCCCTTCCTGCGGCAAAGACGGCTCGCTTGTCAATACTTCTTGTCGCTTTTTGATCCAAGATGCCTTTTGTTTCACAAAGCACGCAATTTGCCCGTATGTAATCCAATAAGGTGCTCTAACACATACGTCCCCGTTGCGTTTTACCGTTATAGACACCGACTTGCGAGCAGCTTTTTGAACGGTATAGACAATGCCTTCTGTTTCTACAGTCTTCATAAATAAAAAAAGCTGTCTTCTCATAAGACAGCTTTATGAATCAGCGCTGAATGGTTTACTTCATCTAGAAAGTAAAATAAAATAAATCTCTGAAAACATTAATGAAACCTTTCAGAAAATCGAAAATGGGTTCTGCCCAGTTAATACCATTAAAAATGGTATACCAAAGTTCGCTCAACCATGCCCAAACAGGCCCCATGTTTTTGATTAAAAAAAATGTCATGACTGCAATATTATTAAGTTAACAATTAAATGGTCGCTTTATATGCTTTACAAAGATAAAAAGTTTTTTATTCCAACAAAAAATATTTGAACAACCCACAATCTTATAACGCATTAAGGACGTGGTAAATTTGTTGGTACGTATACCCTCTGCCTAGAGCAAAACGCACCAACTTCTCTTTTCGCTTAATGGGATTTTGTTCTTTCAGCAACTGCTGCTTGTTCTCCAATGCCTTTTGTAGATTCTCCACATACTCCTGACTGTCTGCACTTTTCAACGCCTCTAGGGCAATTGCTTCCGGTATGTTTTTAGCCTGAAGCCCTGCCTGTATCTTCACCGGGCCCCATCCTTGCAAACGTATTTTGTCTTTTACATAAGCCCGCGCGTATCTCATTTCATCAATAAAACCTTCCGTTTCCAATATTTGAATAATTTCTTCCACAACAGGCGTCTTTATTGCTTTTCTCCTCAAATTTTCACGAATATCCCATTTGCATTTTTCGCTGCGACTGCACAACGCCATCATAGAAGTCAAGTATTTTTGATATATGGGATCAATCTGCTTCATTCCGTTTCTCTTTACTTTGTACACTTAACATACCGCATGCGGCTAAGATATCCAACCCCCTGGAAGCCCTGACTGTAGTAAAAACTCCTCCTCTGTTCAACAGGTCCTTGAAAGCTTGGATTGCTCCTTCCGATGAAGGACTCATAGAAAAATCGGGTATAGGATGAAAACGAATCAAGTTTACCCTGCAAGGCAAGCCTCGGAGTAGTTGCAATACGGCTGCGGCGTGTCCCGGCGTATCGTTCCAACCATCAAACAAGATGTATTCAAAACTCAGACGACGTTGACCTGTGAAGTCGTACGTACGCAATGTGCGAATAAGGCTGCTCAGAGGATAGGCTTTCTGTAACGGCATCAATTGCGCCCTTTCTTCATCGTACGGACTGTGCAAACTAATGGCAAGGTGGGCTCTGGTACCGTTCATAAAGTCATCTAAAACAGGTAAAATACCTGCCGTAGATACGGTAATACGCCCCGGACTCCACCCCAACCCCCATGGTGACGTCAAAATCTCCAACGATTTTTGCACTTGCGGCCAATTGTCCAACGGTTCTCCCATACCCATGTAGACTACATTCGTCAACAAATCTGTTTCCGGAATGCGTAAAAATTGTCCCACTATTTCACCGGCCGTCAACTGTCCAAGAAAGCCCATCCGGGCCGTCATACAAAAAGCACATCCCATCTTACAACCCACTTGTGAAGAGAGACAAAGCGTATTGCGGTTGTTTTCCGGAATAAGCACGGCTTCTATACCTGAACTACCTGACAGCGTAGGGAACAAATACTTTTTAGTTCCATCTTCAGAAATACGTTCCTCTATAGGATCCCAACCCCCAACTTGCCACGTTTCTGCCAATGTTTCCCGGACTTTTTTACTCAAATTTGTCATTTGAGAAATGTCTCTGACTTTGTTTGCATACAGCCAACGCGCCAATTGGTCTGCTGTGTAAGAAGGCAGACCGTACTCAGCTACCATTTCTTGCAATTCTTGTATGTTTTTCCCGAGCAACCACTTTTTCATAAAGCAAAGATACGTGTTTTTGCAGGTGAATTTAGTATATTTGCCAAGGAATCATTAATCAATATTATTATGGCAAAAGTAAGTGCAGAAGAAGTAAAAGGAGGAGCTGCCAGTCAAGAGAAGTTGAAAGCGCTCCAGGCAACCCTGGACAAGATTGAGAAGGACTTTGGAAAAGGGACTATTATGAAATTGGGTGACCAACCCAAATGGGATGTATCTGTAATACCCTCAGGATCTATTGGTTTAGACCACGCCCTGGGTATTGGCGGCTATCCAAGAGGTCGCGTAGTGGAAATCTACGGCCCGGAAGCCAGTGGGAAGACTACTTTAGCCATTCACGCCATTGCAGAAGCCCAAAAACTGGGAGGCATTGCAGCCATTATAGATGCTGAACACGCCTTTGATCGCAATTACGCCCAGCAGCTGGGTGTAGATGTAGAGACATTGCTTATTTCTCAGCCGGACAACGGAGAACAAGCTTTGGAAGTGGCAGACCATTTGATTCGCTCGGGAGCCGTTGACATTGTGGTCATAGACTCGGTGGCGGCCCTCACACCCAAAGCGGAAATTGAGGGAGAAATGGGCGATTCAAAAATGGGATTGCAGGCTCGACTGATGTCGCAAGCCCTTAGAAAATTGACAGCCAATATCAGCCGTACCAACACGTGTTGTATTTTCATCAACCAATTGCGGGAAAAAATCGGCATCATGTTTGGCAATCCGGAAACTACCACCGGTGGCAACGCCCTGAAGTTTTATTCTACCGTACGTGTAGATGTCCGCCGTACCACCCAGCTCAAAGACGGAGAAAACACCATGGGCAACCACGTACGAGTACGCGTTGTCAAAAACAAAATGGCTCCGCCGTTTAAAAAAGCAGAATTTGATATCATTTTCGGAGAAGGCATTTCTCTGATTGGTGAAATCATAGACATGGGTGTTGATTTTAACATCATCAAGAAAAGCGGTTCGTGGTACAGTTACGGTGAAACACGCATTGGTCAAGGGCGCGAGGCCGTCAGGCAAATGTTCAAAGACAATCCGGAACTAAAAGATGAGGTAGAAGCAAAGGTACGGGCTGCTCTGAAAGAACAAGGCGACTGATTCTTTTTCAATGTTTACGGATGTAGAGACAAATCTGCCAAAACTATGGCAGCAGTTGCTTCTATAACTACGGGAACACGTAAGGCAAAACAGCAATCGTGCCGTCCCTGTACATGTTTGGGTAAATATTTTCCTACGGAAGGTGTAGGTTTGATGGCCACATCAAACGTAACGGGGTAGCCGTTGGTGATGCCGCCGGCAATGCCTCCCCTATGCGGATTGTTCCTGCCGGTAATGCGAGCTTCGTCAAAACCCAACCCAAAGGCAACGCCTTTTACTCCCGGAATGGAAAAAAGGAGGTGAGAGAGCTGAGATTCCACCGAGTTAAAAAAAGGATCTCCCCAACCGGCCGGCAACCCCGTTATCCTACAACGAACAACGCCTCCTAACGAATCGGCCTTCTCTACAGCAGAGGCAAGCAATCCGTTTGCAAGCCCAACCGGCATGCCTCCTACTTCTGTCAAAAAAGCCGAGATTTCCAAAGCGGGATGGTCCTTTTTCAATATTTTTTTCGCCACCACGCCGGCTGCCACCAAGGGCAATGTCAAACGACCGGAAAAATGGCCCCCTCCGCGTGGGTCTTGAAACCCTTTGTGTTTGATGCTTCCCGTAAAATCTGCTGTCCCCGGCCTAAAAGGAATGTTTTGTCCGTCGGCAGACACGTAATCTTGCGACCGCGTATCCTCGTTGTCAAAACAAATGCATAAAGGAGTGCCGCAAGTAAAGCCCTTGTATACACCGCTCAATACATGTGGCACGTCTTTTTCTTGCCGAGCCGTAGTGGCGGGACCTCCGCTTCTTCTACGGTTGATGTCTTCCGTAAAATCTTCCGATACCAACGGAATACCCGGCGGAACACCATCCAAAAGAACGCCTACGTTGGGACCGTGCGATTCTCCAAAAATCGAAAGGCGAAACAACGTGCCAAAAATATTCATTATTAAATCTTGGTTACTTTTTTCAATTCCTCCCAGAAATCCGGAAAAGACTTGGCTACAGTATGTTTTCCTTCTATTTCTATGGGTTTCTCTGCCCCCAAAGCCGCTATGGCTAGCGACATGGCAATGCGGTTGTCACCTCGTGCAGATATGGAAGCCCCTCCCGGCAATGTGCCGCCTTCAATGACCATCGTGTTGCCTTCAAAACGAATGTCAGCTCCCACCTTGGCGTATTCTTCCAACAACGACAAAGCCCTGTTGGATTCTTTGTGGAACAAACGATCTATGCCATGCAACGTTGTCGTTCCTTTACAATGAACTGCCAAAGCCACCAATGGCGGAAACAAATCGGGGCATTGTTGTGCATCAAAAGTAAAGCCTTGCAAATTGTTCCTTTTGTATACTTTCAATTGATTGGCCGATCCCCACGCCCAAGAACCTCCTGCCCTTCCGATGGCTTCCAGAATGGCTTTGTCTGCTTGCAAACTGTCTTCCCATAGAGGTCCAATCCGCAAATCACCAAACAGAGAAGCCGCAACAATAAAATTGGCTCCACCGCTCCAGTCTCCTTCTATATCTATCCTTCTTGCCCGGTAATTTTGTCTTCCGGGAATATGGAACACTTTGTAGTCATCATGAGTAGCCCGTACACCAAACGCTTCCATAACTTGAAGGGTCATGTCTATATACGGCTGACTGGCCAGGTGCTCTACTTCCAGAATGGAATCTGTTTCTGCCAAAGGCAAAGCCATCAACAGTCCGGTCAGAAATTGCGAACTGCCCCCGGCGTTGACTACGTATTTTCCTCCGCGTAAGGGACCTTGCACCAACAAGATGGGGCGCGACATACTGAGTGACGGATCGCCCGCATCCCACCGTCCCGTTTCCAAAAGGTTTTCTTTGATAGACAAGGCAGGCAGAGTATTTAAACTTTCAGACCAACATCCCAACTCTCGCAATCCTTGAATCACAAAGTCTGTAGGCCTGGATATCAATGTTGAACGCCCCCTGAGGCAATAGATATATGGTGACAGAGCCAAAATGGGTGCAAACATCCTCAACGCCAACGCAGACTCGCCGCAGTCCAGTTGACGACGGGCGTAATCCCTACCCGGAGGGGCCACATGCGGCCAGATGTCTTCTTTGGCAAACTGAGCGCCCACGGAGCGCACCACCCGGTAAGCAGCCTGCACATCTTCACATACCTGCCTTCCGTCTCTGGGCCAGGCTCCCTTTAAGAGCGTTTCCCGGCCTGACAAAAAAATGGCAGCCAGTACCCGTATGCTCATACTTTTTGAAGGAGGCAGGGAAACCTTACCTCTTAATTGTCCTTTAGATATGGTAATCATATTTTATGTTAAGTATTACAAAGATAACATTTACCTAAAAAAGACTAAATTTGCACTATGAAAACAGTATTAAGCGGTATCCGATCTACCGGTCACTTGCACTTAGGCAATTACTTTGGTGCACTTAAAAATTTTACACAGCTGCAACACAAAGCCAACTGCTTCTTCTTTATTGCAGATTTGCACTCCCTTACCACACATCCCAAGCCGGAAGACAACCGCAAGAACATAAAAATCATTTTATCGGAATATTTGGCATCCGGACTGGACCCGGAACAATCTGTCTTGTATGTACAAAGCAGCGTTCCGGAAATCAGCGAACTGTATGCCCTATTGAACATGATGGCGTATAAAGGAGAGCTGGAACGTACGGCTTCTTTCAAAGACAAGGTGAGAAAACAACCGGAAAACGTAAACGCCGGATTGCTTACGTACCCCGTTCTCATGTCTGCCGACATTCTCATTCACAGAGCACAATGGGTTCCGGTAGGCAAAGACCAAGAACAACATTTGGAAATAGCTCGTGTACTGGCACGTAGATTCAATAAAATGTACGGAACACCTGTTTTTCCGGAGCCTCAGGCCTACAACTTTGGAGAAGATCTGGTAAAAATTCCGGGACTGGACGGTACCGGCAAAATGGGAAAAAGTGAAGGAAACGGCATTTACTTGATAGATGATGAAAAGACTATTCGAAAGAAAGTCATGCGTGCCGTTACAGATTCGGGTCCTACAGAACCCAACAGCCCTATGAGCCCGGGTACAGCCAACCTCTTTGACTTGCTTTCTGTAGTTTCGGAACCGGATGTGGTTTCTTTCTTTAAAGAACAGTACGACAACTGCACCATTCGCTACGGAGACCTTAAGAAACAGTTGGCAGAAGATATCGCACGCCACACACTACCCATTAAGGCCCGCATTGAAGAAATATACAACAACGAATCATACCTGAAGCAAGTAGTAGAACAAGGGGCTGAAAAAGCCCGTCAATCGGCACGCGCTACCATGAAGTTGGTACGCGATGCCATGGGAATTAACGTCTTTTGATGCATGATCAGCCAAGCCACCATAAATAAAATCCTGGAAACCGCTTCTATTGAAGATGTCATTGGGGAATACGTCCGTTTGACGAAACGTGGAGCCAACCTGGTGGCCTGTTGCCCTTTCCATAATGAAAAAACGCCTTCCTTTACGGTCTCCCCTTCCAAAGGCATCTTCAAATGTTTTGGGTGCGGAAAAGCCGGCAATGTCATCCGTTTCATTATGGAACACGAACACCTTTCGTACGTAGAGGCATTGAAGTTTTTAGGCAGAAAATACAACATCCCTGTAGAAGATAAAAAAGAAACGGCTGAAGAAGCCCAGGAGCGGTTGCAAAGGGACAGCATGCTCATTTTGAATGAATACGCACGAGAATTCTACAGCCGTTACCTACTGGAAGATGCCCGAGGCAAAGCCGTAGGTCTGAGCTATTTGATGGAGCGAGGCTTTACACAAGCTACCATAACACATTTTGGACTGGGGTATGCACCGGCAGAAAAAGACACGTTTACAAAAACAGCATTGGCAGCCGGTTACAGACAGGAATTGTTAACAGCTACGGGACTGACCCTGCATTACCCCGAACAGGCAAACAAACCGGAAGCTTTTTTGGATCGGTTCCGGGATCGGGTACTCTTTCCCATACATTCCATAAGCGGCCGCGTTATAGGTTTTGGCGGAAGGACCTTGCAAAGCAAACCGCAACAAGCCAAGTACGTCAATTCTCCCGACAGTCCCGTATACGATAAAAGTCGATCCTTATACGGTTTGTATTTTGCCAAACAACACATAAGCAAACTCCAAAAATGCTATTTGGTAGAAGGGTATACAGATGTGCTGTCTCTATACCAGGCAGGCATTATGAACGTGGTCTCTTCTTCCGGCACGTCTCTTACAGAACAACAAATACGCTTGATCAAACGGTTTACAAAACAAGTAACGGTCCTGTACGACGGGGACGATGCCGGAATCAAAGCTTCTTTAAGAAGCATTGATATGCTGCTGGCAGAAGGTCTGCAAGTAAAGGCTGTTCGCTTTCCGGCAGACACAGACCCCGATTCTTTTGCACGATCCCACAGCGCCCAAGAAACTCTTGACTACTTAGAGAAAAACGAAGTCGATTTCATCCACTTCAAAATTTCTCTGATGGCAGAAGACATGAAAGACCCTTTGAAACGGTCTGCCCTCATCAGAGAAATTTTAGAGAGCCTGTCTGTTATTCCGGATATCATTACGCGAACTGTCTATATAGAAGAATGCAGCCGCCATTTGGACATTGAAGAAGCCATTCTTACACGTGAAGTAAGCAAAATTCGCAAAAGAAAGTTTGCTCAAATGCAGCGCCCCGCCCCTGCAGTTTCTCCGGAAGTAACAGATGCGGGAGGAGCACGCACTTTTGCACCACCACAACATACACACCGTACTTCCGGTGAAAGCGATGCCCTTCAATACGAAAGAAACTTGCTATACTATCTGCTGAAGTTTGGTCAAAGCAACATGACGGAAAACACAACGGTTGCTGCTTACATTATTGCCTCTTTGCAAAAAGACGACTTGGAATTTCAAGATCCGTTTCTCTCACATATTTTCAAAGAATACACAACCCTCACAGGAGATAACGAAGCCAGAAAGAAACATTTCATCAACCACCCGGACCCTCAAATTGCTCAATACGTGCTGCATCTGCTCAGCCAGCCGCACCACATCAACTTGAAAGTACTTCGGGAGAGTTTGCCTATTGAGGAGTCTTTGTTGGAACAAAACGTCACCAAATCCATATTGGTGTACAAAATGCGTATTGTGTCTCTCACATGCAACACATTGACTACAAAATTACAACAAGCACAAATGGAAGGGGAAGAAGAGAGAATGGAAGAAATCATGAGAGAGTTGACCGTTATGATGGAAGTAAGAAATTCCTTTGCCAAAGAGCTGAACAGATTAAGTTAAACAATACATATATGAGTAAAAAAGAATATAAACGGCACTTGGTTACATCGGCTTTGCCGTACGCCAACGGCCCCATTCACATTGGACATTTAGCAGGTGTGTATATACCGGCAGACATTTACGTACGTTATTTGCGTCTGGCGGGGAAAGACGTCTGTTTTATAGGGGGATCGGACGAACACGGCGTTCCCATTACCATAAAAGCCAGACAACAAGGTGTAACACCTCAAGAAATTGTGGATACATACCACAAACTCATTGAAGAATCTTTTGAAAAACTAGGTATTTCCTTTGACATATATTCCAGAACCACTTCTGAAATCCATCACAAAACAGCCTCGGATTTTTTTAAAAAATTGTACGCGGAAGGCAAGTTCATAGAAAAAGAAACAGAACAGTTTTACGACCCGGGAACAGGTACTTTCCTGGCAGACCGCTACATAGTGGGTACGTGCCCCCGCTGTGACCACGACCACGCGTACGGAGACCAATGCGAAAAATGCGGTTCCACACTCTCAGCAGAAGAACTCATCAATCCTCGTTCTTCTTTGAGTGGAGAAGTACCGGAAAAGAAAAAAACAACGCATTGGTACTTGCCTCTGGATCAATACGAACCGTGGTTGAAAACATGGATTCTGGAAACGCATAAAGAATGGAAGCCCAACGTATACGGACAATGCAAATCTTGGTTGGATAACGGCCTGCAGCCGCGCGCCGTCAGCCGCGATTTGGATTGGGGCGTTCCCGTACCGGTAGAAGGAGCCGACGGGAAAGTGCTCTACGTTTGGTTTGACGCGCCCATAGGATACATTTCCAACACCATTGAATTGTTCCCCGATACGTGGGAAACGTGGTGGAAAGACGAAGACACGCGCCTGGTACACTTCATTGGAAAAGACAACATTGTCTTCCATTGCATAGTATTTCCGTCCATGCTCAAAGCCCACGGAGGATACATTGTGCCGGACAACGTACCGGCCAACGAATTTTTGAATCTGGAAGGTGACAAAATTTCTACCTCAAAAAACTGGGCCGTCTGGCTGCACGAATACCTGGAAGAGTTCCCCGGAAAAGAAGACGTCTTGCGTTACACCTTGTGCGCCACCATGCCGGAAACAAAAGACAACGACTTTACTTGGAAAGATTTTCAGGCTCGCAACAACAACGAACTGGTAGCCGTGCTCGGAAATTTTGTAAACCGCGCCGTAGTCCTTACTCACAAATACTATGACGGAAAGGTACCTACATGCAATACCCTGACTGCTTACGACAAAGAAATCATATCTCACATACCAAAAACGCTTCAATCGCTGGAAAGCCATTTGGAACATTTCCATTTCAGGGAAGCATTGAAAGACGCCATGAATCTGGCTCGGTTGGGCAATAAATACTTGGCTGACACAGAGCCCTGGAAGGCCATCAAAACAGATCCGGAACGTGTTAAAACCATTTTGTGCATTTCATTGCAATTGTGTGCTGCACTGACCATTGCCTTAGATCCGTTCCTGCCTTTTACTACCAAAAAGCTGAGAAATATTCTGAACATGCCAACCCCTCTTCCTTGGGCAGACCTGTCTAAGGAGCAATTGTTGGCGACGGAACATCAGTTGAACGAACCCACTTTGTTGTTTGAGAAGATAGAAGATGCGACTGTGCAAGCACAAGTGGACAAACTGCGGAACTGTTGCGAAACCGCCGCCTCGGCTTCGACCTCGGCTCTTATCCCGGCTTTTGAGGAATGTACGTTTGACGATTTTACGAAAATGGACATCCGTGTGGCTACCATACAAACGGCAGAGAGAGTCCCCAAAACAGACAAACTGTTGAAATTGACAATAGATACAGGACTGGATACGCGCGTGATTGTTTCGGGCATAGCAGAACATTACTCCCCGGAAGAATTGCCCGGCCGCCAAATTTGTATCTTGGCCAACCTGAAACCTCGGAAAATCCGCGGCATTGAATCCAAAGGAATGATTCTCATGGCTCAGGACGGGGATGGAAATATGAGTCTTGTTTCACCGGCTAAAGAAATGAAAAATGGATCCGTCGTCAACTAAGAAAAACAACAAGTGGAACCAAAGTTCCGCTATCCGCTTTATCAGGTATTACTTTTATTTGCGGAAAGACAAGGAAAACGAACTGGAAACCGTAGCCAACATCCGGGCAGGAGTAGAGTTTAAAGGAGCCAGTCTATGGATTTTGATTTTTGCCATTCTCATTGCATCGTTAGGACTGAGTGTCAATTCCACGGCTGTCATTATAGGCGCCATGCTTATATCACCGCTCATGGGACCCATCATTGGTGCGGGATTGGCTCTGGGCATCAACGATTACGAGCTCTTAAAACGGTCTATGAAAAGTTATTCAGTAGCTACCGTTATCAGTATCCTCACGGCTACGCTCTTTTTCATTATATCTCCGTTTGACCAACCGCAATCGGAACTTCTGGCCCGCACCTCGCCCACCATCTACGACGTGTTTATCGCACTCATTGGGGGTCTGGCCGGTTTTATTGCACTGTCTACCAAAGACAAAGGCAACGTCATTCCGGGTGTGGCCATTGCCACAGCCCTCATGCCGCCGTTGTGTACAGCAGGATACGGGATTGCCATTGGCAGTTTTCCGTTTTTCATAGGAGCCTTTTACTTGTATTTCATCAATACCGTATTCATTGTAACGGCTACTTTCATAGGTACACGCATCCGCGGATACGCCCCCAAAGTATTTCAAGAAAAGAAACGAGAACTGGCCGTCAAACGCTACATCTTGGCCATTGTGATCGTTACTATGGTACCTTCCGTCATCTTGACCATCAATATAATCAAAAGCACCTTGTACGAAAGCGACGCCCATTTGTATATAGACAAATCGTTCGCCTATCCCGGTACACAGATTATCAGCCGTACCGTCTGTTACGAAGACAAAACCATTGAGCTCATGCTCATAGGAAACGAAGTGCCGGAAGAATCGCTGGCCATATCAAAACAGCAAATGGAAGAATACAGGAGCTTGAAAGGCTCCCGCCTTACCGTCGTACAAGGCGGTGGAGAAAGGGTAAGCCTGGATGCCATTCGTTCTTCTGTGATGGAAGACTTTTATAAAAAGAGCGAACAACAATTGCTCTCCAGCCAAGCCACCATAGATACGCTTAAGAGTCAACTGGCTTCCTACACGCGCTATGAACGATTGAGCAACGAACTCCTGCAAGAGCTGGTAGTACTCTATCCATCGGTTAGGGAGTTGTCGCTATCGCACGGCGTGCACCTAACAGCAAAACCCATAGATCAAAAAGCTAAAAAAGCAGACACCCTTACCTTGGCCGTCATCCGGTTTGATTCCATACCGGCCCCACAAGACCTGGAAACCATCCAACGATGGATCAAAACCCGCCTGGGCACGCAATCCTTGCGGCTCATTACAGAATAACGTCTGCAAAAAACACATCATGTTATGAAAACAACACTACGTACACTCATTTTATTGCCCTTAGGCTTAGCGGCATTTTTGATGCTGTCTTGTAATTCTAAAACACAAGAAAGGGTGGAAACAACACCTGAAGTGCAACAAGAAGATACAGCACTTCCTTATGTATTCAAGGCCTTGCCTTACGCGTACGATGCTTTGGAGCCTTCTATAGATGCACGTACCATGGAAATCCATTACAGCCGCCACCACAGAGCGTATTACAACAATTTCCTGAAAGCGGTAGAAGGTGTAGATGCCATTGAAGACGCATATCCTTCTATAGAAACACTTTTGGCGGATATCAGCAGGTATTCTCCGGCCCTGCGTAACAACGCGGGAGGGTATTACAACCACCAGTTGTTTTGGGAAAACATGACCCCCCAAGCCGGCAGCTTACCTGAAGGTTTGTTGGCCGAGGCCATTGACCAAACATTTGGCTCATTAGAAGACTTGAAAGCCGTCTTCTCTCAAGCCGGCGCCACACGCTTTGGAAGCGGATGGGCCTGGCTAAGCCTAGATAGTGAAGGGGGCTTGTTTGTCAGTTCCACACCCAACCAAGACAACCCCTTGATGGATGTGGTAGAACAACAGGGGGTTCCCTTGCTAGCTCTGGACGTTTGGGAACATGCCTACTACCTAAAATACCAAAACAAACGAGCAGATTACATAGAAGCTTTCTGGAACGTAATCGATTGGGAAGAAGTAACGCGGCGGTACGAAAATGCCCTGGAACAGCTGGAAAATATAAAATAATCTGTATCTTCGCAGCCCAAACCAAACGGTTTGAGACCATCGGGGTGTAGCGCAGTTGGTAGCGCACCTGCTTTGGGAGCAGGTGGTCGTCCGTTCGAGTCGGGCCACCCCGACCATGCCCAACAGAAAAAGACGCAGACGTATGTCAGCCCTCCCGCCCATGGAAGGGTTTCGTCCTTACGGAACGCCCCGTAGAAACCGGGAATCCGTAGAGTTGCTTTTTGAAGAATTTGAAGCCATCCGGCTTGCCGATTACGAAAACCTCACGCAAGAAGAAGCAGCCAAACGCATGAACATTTCCCGCCCCACCTTTACCCGGTTGTACGACAAAGCCCGCAAGGCTGTGGCCCGTGCTTTTGTGGAAAATAAAACCATATCCATCCGGGGCGGTCACTACGAATTTGAAGAACACCGGCATCGCTGCCGGCGGTGCCAGCAAGATTATTCCTCAGATACCCCGGCCGGTTACTGCGAAAATTGCCGACCGAAAAAATAGGCAATTTTTGTATGGACTTACTGAATCTCATTTTTTTATCTGTCGGACTGGCCATGGATGCTTTTGCCGTTTCTGTGTGCAAAGGCATGGCACAACCGCGTATGAATTGGGGAAATGCCTTAAAGGCCGGTTTGTATTTTGGAGTGTTTCAAGCCCTTATGCCTCTTGTAGGGTATGTTGCCGGGTACAGTATGCACCATTTGATCCATGCTATTGACCATTGGATTGCCTTTGGGTTGCTAGGTGCTATTGGCGGGAAAATGATTGTGGATTCTTTCAATAAAGATAGAAAAGCCAACTGTTCTTTTGGAATACGTTCTATGCTGGTATTGGCATTCGCTACAAGTATAGACGCCTTGGCCGTAGGCATAACGCTCAGCTTTATGGACGTTTCTATCCTGTTTGCCGTATTGCTTATTGGAGCTGTTACTTTTGTACTTTCATTTACAGGGGTACGATTGGGATACGTATTTGGTAAAAAATTCAGTGTTTATGCAGAACGTATTGGAGGAATCATTTTGATTTTGATAGGAATCAAAATCCTCATAGAGCATCTGAGCATGCCGCATTAGAAATTTGATTTTTTCTTACCTTTACCCTCAACTTCAAACAATCATGTTATGAAAAGAATTGTTCTCACCTTTCTTATACTCTTCTCGTTTCTGTTTGTAAACGCACAAGAGTACGCGCCTCAAATGAATTTTGTAAAATTCAATCTTTCCTCTGTTGTTTTCAAAAATTTTACGTTTCAATACGAGCGTGTTTTATCAAAACGTTTTTCAGCGGCACTCTCTTTTGGAATTATCCCCAGGACTACCATTCCATACGCACAATTTACTTTGGATTTCGCAAATGGAGAACAGGAGATTGTAAAGTTGTTGGAAGATGTTCGATTCAATTATTATGCTATAACACCGGAAGTACGTTTGTACCTAGGTAGAAAAGGATACGGTCGTGGATTTTATATTGCACCCTATTACAGGTACACATCTATTGGCGTAAAAGAAGCTCGATTAAATTTTGATGAAGAAGGCGACCATCCTTTCCATCTAGATATCAATGGCGGTATTGGAGGGCACTCAGGTGGCATTATGCTTGGCTCCCAATGGGGCCTAGGGAAATATGTCACCTTAGATTGGTGGATTATGGGTCTGGCTTTTGGTGTCAGCAACATAAGAGCAGATGGTGTTCCCAGTCAATCCATCCCGCAAGAAGCATTGGCAGATATGAGGGAAGGACTTACAGATCTTTTCTCAGAAATCCCCATAGCAAAGGTAAAAACACTGGAAGTCAATCAAAATCATATGAAATTGGAAGTAACAGGTCCTTGGGCCGGATTGCGTGGCGGACTTGTTTTAGGGGTGAAATTTTAGCTCCTCATCAAGGACTTGAACCTTGGACCCCCTGATTAACAGTCAGGTGCTCTAACCAACTGAGCTAATGAGGAATGTTTTAAGGAGTGCAAATATAAACGGTTTTTACGGAAAGAACAAAAACTTTTCAAAAAAAGTGTAAATTTGTGCCACTTATGGACACATCTCTGCTTTCATCCCACTGTATTGAACTGCTATGCACACACAACCGGGTTTCTCTAGGAAGTTTGGGGAGTTTTATAGCTGAAAATACACCGGCCACACTTACACACAATTCTCATGTGTTACTTCCTCCGGGAAGAAGAATTTCTTTTAAAGAAAGTGAAACGTGGAACGATGGGCTTTTGGAGAAAGCCTATGGGAATAAAAAAGAGTTGAACGCTTTGCTGCAGGAAATTTCTAAAAAATTAATCAAAGAAAAATCCGTTACCCTGGAAGGCTTTGGGAAATTAAGGCGTACTAAGGAAGGCGATGTGTTTTTTGTTATGAATAAAGATTTATCTGTCAACCCTAACGGATTTGGACTTGTCCCTTTATCTATGAGCCCGCTCCCCGTTTCATCCCGAGTAAAGTGTGCCACTATAAGTCCTATACAGGAAAGTTCCTCCCAGGAAGACACACTTAAAGAAAAGGACACATCTCAAAAGACAGCCGGGGCTCCGAAAACAAAACACGTTCAAAAAGCAAAACATAGAATAGGCAAAGGATTACTCATTTTTCTGGTAATAATCCTGTTGTTGGTTGTGGGTCTATTCCTAATTTACCTATTCAGGGATTCTCTCAAACCTATTTTGGAAAAGATACTCTATTCGGCAGAAGAGCAATTGCTGCTTTAAATCAAAAATATTTCATTTGAACCAGAATAGCGACTCTTTCATTCTCATGAACTGAGAATGAAAAGTCGTTAAAATGCGGTTTCCTGCTCCCTTTATGAATGTAGTTGGAAAACCCAAAACCTTCCCTTGGAATTCCCCAGAAACTGAACCGCAATTTCCCATCTCCGTCTTCATCATCCAGTACAGACAGGGCATACGTTCCAGGAGTAATAAGTATCTCTATTTGTGCCGTATCACACAACAACGTGTCTTTGTCAATATGCTTTGTCAGCACAGGGTTTTCTTTGTTGTAATCACAATCGTTGTCAAAAATGGCAAGATGCAAACGTCCTTCCGAATGCCGAATATTTGTAATGGTAACATCTAAAATCTGAGCATGCAGGGGTACAAAAACAAACAAGAATCCTAGAAAAGCTACCGAACGAACAAAAAGTACATGTACGGAAACAGGTTTAAACAACCTAAAAGCTTTCATTACTGTAGGGCATTGGGGGAAAACATATCTTCTCTAAAGTTCTTCCCTGTATCCATTTTGTTCACCTTCATTTCAGATATACGGCCGTTTTTTACGTTTTCCATTGTCGTGCTGTAGGCAAAATAAGAGCTTTTTGTAACGTTTTTATAATCAGATGTAATCCTTATTCTGTGTAAATCACCGGCCATATTGTAATACTCTGTCTTATAACACAGGTACGTATCTTTTTCTATGTAGCTTATAGATTTGCTATACCCGTTACTTCTTTTAATATTTTGGTCTTTTCCTTCGGCTTCTACAACCCAACATTCTTTGCCTTCGTACGTAGCCGACCCTATGAGAGTATAATTAAAATCTATGTGGTTGGGTTTGCTCATATCTGCGTTTGTAAACTCAGACCCCATAAAACTTTTGCCTCTTTCTGAACTTATGATTCTACGCACTTTTTTCAAGGCGGGCATATAAATCCACATATCGTCTTCTTTGTCCTGATAATCATATATGAGCAAAGCCGTACCTTTCACATCAGATGGTGCCATAAAACGTATAAGTGTTTTATTTACTCCGTTAAACAATCCGGAACTCATGGTAAGTTGTCTTACACGTTCACTTCCCCTAGCATCGCGGATGATAATGGTAAGATCCATTTCCATAGAGACAAAGTCAATGATATCTGCAGATTTTTTGCTGATTTCTGACGCTGATTGGGCAAAAAGCCCACCCCCTGCAGAAAACAATAAGAGAATTGTTACTACAGCTGCAAATATGTTTTTTCTCCTGTTTTTATTCTGTTTCATAGTATTATTGCTTTAAAGGTTTTGTGTTTTCTAAAAATTTTGGCCTGATCCAATAGCAAAGTGCCGGTATGAGCACAAGAGCCGATACAAGGCAAAGAAGGAGTGAAATGATGATTAAAAAAGCAAACGAACGAATAAGCGGGAAGGCAGATAAAAACAAGACAGCAAAGCCCAGCATAACAGAACTTGCGTTGATGATAATCCCTCTTCCAATAGTTCTAAGGGTGGCGCTAATGCTCCTGCCGTAATCGTTTCCATTTGCCAACTCCCATTTGATACGCCAAAATATGTGAATGGTAAAATCTACTCCAAGTCCTATAGATATAGATGATAACAAAGCCGTTACAATATTAAGCTCTATCCCCAACCATCCCATCAAACCAAAAGTACACAGCACAGCAAAAACCAATGGTATGCTGCCTATAAGACCTGCCGAAACACTTTTGAATATCAGGCTAAGTAAAATAAGTATAGCTACAAAAGCCAGGAGTAATGAATAAATCTGACCCGTTTGCACAAACTGGCTTATATCTTTATCTGTCATGGATACTCCACCAATTATGGGTTCCAAATTGTCTTCTTCCGTCATTGTATAAATAGCGTCCAGTATCCGATCAATTTGGCTTATACGTGTTGCTTTAAATTGCACGGTAAGCAGCGTATGAGCAAAATCAAAATCTACCAGCTGCTCCAAATCTTCCGGATCGCCGCTCATGGCATACAGTTCCAGGTATTGTGCAACAGCTTCCCGACTATCGGGTATGCGATCGTACCCTTCTTCTGTGGGGTCGTTAAGCGCCATGCTAATTTTTCTTATGATGGAAGCTATGGATGTAACTGATCCAACCTCGGGAAACTTCTTTAACTCCTGTTCATACCTGTCCAGATTGTGAAGGAATTCGGGATCGGTCACATCTTCCTCAAACATGACATTGAACATTTTGCTACCGCCAAATTTTTGGTCCATAACCGCAATAGCTTGGTTGAACTGATGGTTTTGCGGTAAGACTTTGTTGGAATCGGGTGCCGTTTTAAAGAAAACAAACCCCAAGGTGCTAAGTATCAAAAACAACGAGAAACCCATCACAATTCGTTTGGGACTTTGGACAATCCGTTGTCCCATACGCTCTAAAAGAGTAGGGAAAAATCTTTGCGTTCCGTCTTGTAAATCTTTGTGGATTTTACCCTTCTTAAGCAAAGACAACACCGCCGGAATAAACAGCAAGCTTACCAACAACGCAAAGGCAATACCCAAAGTAGTTACCACACCCAATTGCCTGGCCGGCAAAAACAAATGCGCTACCAATCCAAAAATTCCTACCATGGTAGTCAATCCGCATAACAGCACCGGTGTAACCAGATAACTGCTTGTTTCTACAGCCAATTCTTTTGAGGTAAGTTCCGGAGACGATGCTCGTAAGTCTTGATAACGCGCAATAAAGTATACTCCGTAATTGTTGGCAATGGCAATCATCATAATGGGTAAAAGAACCCCTATGAGGCTCAACTCCCACCCAAAGAGAGGTATCAAAGCCAAAGAAATCACAATAGAAAACAACACAACAGAGAAGGGCAGCAAAACACTTCTCAGCTCTCTGAAAGAAACGTATAAAATGGCAAACATCAACAGCAAACCTAGAGGAAGCAACACCATAAGGTCTTGTCCAATTTTCTCGCTAGTTTCTACCCTAAGGTACGAATTGCCGGTAATGCACACCTTTTCTTCTCCCGGATACTCATCCAGGATCTGGTGTACCAACAAGAGTTGTTGTTCATCTTGCACGGTTTTTTCCGAAGTCAGAATAATTACTGCACTTTGGAAATCTTCCGAAACCACTATTTTATATGCCAGATCGTTGGTGCGAATAGATTCCCGCAGCTCATCCCGCTCCTCTGCTGTTTGGGGGATGAACTCTACTACAGGATTCACTACCATACTGCCTTCTTCTGATCGGATATCCTTAACTTGAAACAAAGAAAAAACTCGTTTAAAGTCAGGCGATTCTGAAAAAGCTTCTGAAATGTTTTGTATTCTTGTGAGTGTGCTTTCCTGCAATACATCCGGCGCTTGAAACACAAGAATCAACAATTCTTCGTTTCCAAAAACATCGTTGATTTTCAAGTTGTTCAGCCTAGAAGGCATATCCTCGTGCAAGTAAGACTCCAAATCCGGATTTACACGAATGTTCAACAAAGGAAAAATACTTGCTCCAACCAATAAAAGGGTTACAGCAACAATATGCCATCTATACTTAATAATAAATTTCTTGTCTTTCATAAATCAAAATATCACCTTTAGTTCCGCAAAAGCCCCGTTCATCAGAGAGCTTGAATAGCTATACAACGTTTTATCTTTTCCTCTCATATAATTACCCCCTACAGAAGCCATAAAAGCGTCTGAAACCCTCCAGCTCAATTTGGGCCTTACAAACCATTCATTAGACGTAAGGTTGTAGTAAGCCGTACATTCTGCAGTAATCACATCGTAAGCAAACATGCGGGTTACTGTTAGAAACAAAGCATGGTTGGTTCTTTCTTGCTGATTAAAAACTTTACGATTAAACAACCTGGTTTCGTAATCAATCATTTCTTCAGCATATTGCAAAAGTTCCATGGCACTAGCCTCAGAAGGCATTTGTGGTTCAGAAAGAGGCGTATAGTCAAACGTATATTTTCCTATATATTGACCTAAAATCATGCATCCCCACAAACTTGTTTCCAGTCCAACCACATAACTTATGTCCGGATTGGGAATAAATATTTTGTTATTCGGATTTCTTGTATGGTTGTAGGCAGCTTCTGCCTTAAAAATCATCAGAGAACCTATAGGCACATCCAAATCTGCACCAATACTTGTTTTTAAGTAAGGCATAGAGGCAATACGAATGACAGGTTTGCCCGTAGACCAATTTACAGACACCACGTCAAATCCATGGTAGGGATCATACCCCCTAAACCAAGAAACAGAGCCTCCAAAAGCAGAAAAGTCAACATCTGCACGAGCAGCGTAGGAACCATTTGCCAAGATCTTTTCCGGAACCATATCCTCGCCAAAATCTATGATGTTGCTCATATCAAACTGATCAAACCCACCCCAATCCGAACCACTCATATCAAACATGTCAAACAAATCAAACCTATAGCGTGACATTTTGTAAAAAGGAATGACAACCAATTCCAATCCAACACCTAAAGCTGGTCTGTAATTCATTTTAAGCATGAAATTAGACAGTTTTTGATCGTTGGGATCCGGTGACAAAAAGAAAAAATCATCCGGCGTGATATTGTTTGTAGGACTAAATCCCTCCGTACGCCCCCATGTCACTATTTGATTTCCCAAGAACGCATCAAATTTCTGACTTTTATAACCTGCATACAATTCCCGTATCTGCAATTCTGTTTTCCTTTCATTAAAATACATACCCGTTCTAAATCGGATATCTGTTTCCAATAAAGCACTGCTTTTAGTAACAGAGGTCTGCAAAGACAATTCAGAAAAAACAGAAGCCAGCGAATAAGCAGTTCCCCCTCCAAACACAACTCCCCTGCCGTATCCGTTCATAGAAAAAGAAGGATCCGGTATTTCTTGAGCTGTCGCCCTTATACCCATATTGAATACAAGCAATACACATAAAAAAACAATTCGCTTCATAGACATTGTTAAATAAGTTACAAAAGAACGGAAAAAGAAACGTCTTCTCTTCTCATTTTTAAAAAGAAGACTTGATTGTGGTGTGATTTTCAAAAGATGGAGTCGTTTTTAGAGATTTTTACATTGTTTCTATACTCCAAGGGCGTTAATCCTACTGTTTCTTTGAAAATTCTAAAAAAAGAAGATTTGTTTGAAAAACCGCATTCATATCCTATAGCTTCTACGGAGTAGAGATTGTTGATGTCTTTCAGCATTTCTTTTACGGCTTCTATCCGAAAGGTATTGATAAATTGAAAGAAGTTTTTTCCTAATTCTACGTTCAGCACTTCCGTAAGCTGATGTTTTGGAACCCCAAGTTCTACAGACAAAAGATCCATGCTCAAATCGGGATTAAGATATATTTTGTGTTCCTGAACGTGTTGCAATACTTGTTCGCCCAGTCTTTTCCTGTCCGACTGGCTAAGAAGCGGATTTTTATAACCTTTCTTTTCTTTATGAACTTGCAAACCCTCCGGTATGCGTTTTTGCCTTAATCCATAAAAACTTAACATATAGACCAATATTAAAAGAAAGGAAAAGTTGTACGAAGCCGGCCACAATGTTTTTGTATCTGAAAGGATTACTACCAACGATACAAGATGCCCTACCAGACAGTAAAACACATAGAAGGTAGTTACTAAAAACAGCCAGCGGATGTTCTCGTTTTTTTCTATGCTGGAAACTTTATCTTGAAGATCTTTACGGTAGTTGCGTACCATAGTAATACTCAGAGGGCTGTATATCATCCACGAAATAAGATTGATGAGCGCAAAAGAATAACCAAACAGATGGTTTCCGGAAAAGCCCATAGCCATACCGGTAAATACACGCTCCCCGAATGTGTGATTAAGTATTTCTATGAGAAGATAAGGAATCAGATGCAGTAAATACACAGGCTTCAATCTAAATCCGGCTACTGTCAAAGATTTGACATACTGATACAAAGCAGCGTTAAACAACAAGTGGGTTCCTGTAAACAAAGACAATTGGTAGGGTTGAAAACGAATACCTCTTAAAAGAAATTCAAAGGCAATCAACAGCAGCCAAGTAGTCAAAATTTTATCAGATACACTTTGTTCTTGCTTATTAACCATTAACAAAGCAGCAAACAAGGCTTGACAAAATCCCACCCATATGAGCGTATTGAGATACTGCATATACAAATTTATGAAAAAAAAAGCGCGTTACCTTAAAAGTAACACGCTTTCTGTGGAGATAGACGGAGTCGAACCGACGACCCCCTGCTTGCAAAGCAGGTGCTCTAGCCAACTGAGCTATATCCCCGTAGCATTATGCGGTAGTCCCGAGCGGAGTTGAACCGCTGACCCCTACATTATCAGTGTAGTGCTCTAACCAACTGAGCTACGGGACTGAATAATAAAAAAAGATTGGAAGCAGAGCATAAAAGTAACAGAATACGCTCCAAAAAGGAGGTGTTCCAGCCACACCTTCCGGTACGGCTACCTTGTTACGACTTAGCCCCAGTTACCTGTTTT
>DUNA01000035.1 GCA_012839605.1 Bacteroidales bacterium | reverse complement strand
TTTTTCAGCCAACTTTGATTCCGGTTGTTTGGGTGAAGTGTCGTTGATAGATTCCGTGTGGGTACGTCCTTCGCATACAGACTCTGTGCTGCATGTATCGTATGAAATCATATCGCGTTCAGATCCGCACAATCCGGCCAATCCCGATTTGCAGCCCAGCGGCAGGTGGTTTTACTTTTTGATGGAACATGTCAAAGGAAAACACGTGTATTTGAATTTTAAAAATACAGACCCCAAACGCGCTGTGTACTCTTATGATGGAGAGGAGTTTTATAGGTTTGCGCCTCATGAAGCCTCTATGCGTAAGGTCTCAGCGTACTTTGAACGCGATTCTGTGTACGTTGCGCACTTTGTGCCGTACGGGTGGGAACGTTTGCAAGAGCGTTTGGCCGGCTGGGTGGAAAAGGAGTACGTAGTTATGGACACTCTGGGTTACAGCATGATGGGTTTTCCTATACAAATGTTGACCGTTACAGATCCAAGCGTTCCGGAGGAAGAGAAAAATACCGTATGGATGCACGCACGGATACATCCCAGCGAAACGCCGGCCAATTGGCAATTGGAAGGATTTTTAGATAAGCTCACGGAAGAGAGTCCGCAAGCGGCGGCGTATCGCAGCAAAGGCATCTTTTACATAGTGCCCTTTACCAATCCCGATGGCGTATACGGAGGATATTCACGTTCCAATGCTCGCGGTATCAATCAGGAGATCAATTGGGACCACCCGGACTCCATCACTTCTGTAGAGGTACAAGCATTGCGTGCGCGAATGGATGACCTTTCCCGGGAACGTCCGTTTGATTTGGTATTGAACATGCATGCGCAGTCTGATGATAAAATCAGCTATTACATTCCCACAGAAGAGTCTACCAATGCACACTTCCACCAGAGGGCTATGCGGCTGGCGTATTTGACGACAGACGACAATCCGTATTTTTTCCCGGAAGATATGTTTTATTCTGCTCCGGCACCGCGTTACGTAGAAGGGTGGCTTTGGGACAGAACGCAAGGAGAAACAATGGCGTTGACTATAGAAATGCCGTATTCTTTCTATAACAACAATCCGGAAAAAGAATGGGCTACCACAGCGTCTTTGAAAGAAAACGGGGTACTTATGCTCCGGGCCGTATCTGATTACCTTTTTTGGGATATTCCGGGAAGGCATTTGGTAAAAGGCACAGCACGCAAGAACAGTACGGTCTATCGCTATCCTATGTTACCGGCAGGCATGTACAATGTCTACATATGGGATGATGCTTGGGTGTTGTACGACACGGTGTTCCATACCCGTCCATCGAACCTGCGTTACGTCATTCGGTCAAAAGAGGACGTGTACAGAGGTCCTTTGCGCATCAGTCTTCCATAAGACAAGATGGTTTACTTGGCGTAATTTACGGCTCGTGTTTCCCGAATGACCGTGATTTTCACTTGACCCGGGTACACCATTTCGTCTTGTATTTTCTTGGCTATGTCTTGTGAAAGGAGTTCGGCTTCTTGGTCGTTTACTTTCTCCGATCCTACAATCACACGCAACTCTCTGCCGGCTTGGATGGCATACGTCTTTGTTACTCCCGGATAGGAGAGCGCTAAGTCTTCCATTCCTTTCAGGCGTTTGATATACGATTCTATGACCTCGCGACGGGCTCCGGGACGAGCTCCGGAAATGGCGTCGCCTACCAACACGAGCGGTGCAATAAGGGATGTCATTTCTGTTTCTTCATGGTGGGACCCAATGGCGTTGCATACTTCCGGTCTTTCCTTGTATTTTTCAGCCAATCGCATACCCAAAATGGCGTGCGGCAATTCCGGGTCTTCGTCAGAGACTTTCCCTATGTCGTGTAACAGGCCTGCTCTTTTGGCCAATTTGGCGTTGAGTCCCAATTCTGCCGCCATAATGGAGCAGAAATTGGCTACTTCTCTGGAGTGTTGGAGCAAGTTCTGTCCGTATGAGGAGCGGTATTTCATTTTACCGATCATACGTACCAGTTCTGCATGCAATCCGTGAATACCTAAGTCTATACACGTACGTTTTCCCGTTTCCACAATTTCCTCTTCCAGTTGTTTCTGGATTTTGGCTACTACTTCTTCAATGCGTGCCGGATGGATACGTCCGTCCGTTACCAATTGGTGAAGGGCCAACCGCGCCACTTCTCTGCGCACGGGGTCAAAGGCTGACAGGAGGATGGCTTCCGGGGTGTCGTCTACTACAATTTCTACACCTGTAGCCGCCTCTAGGGCTCGAATGTTGCGTCCTTCGCGTCCGATGATGCGTCCTTTGATTTCGTCGCTTTCAATGTTGAAAACCGTAACGGCGTTTTCTATGGCCGTTTCCGTAGCTACTCTTTGAATGGTGTTCACTACAATTCGCTTGGCTTCTTTTCCTGCCGTAAGACGGGCTTCGTCCATAGCTTCGCTAATGTATGACATGGCTTGAACACGCGCTTCTTCTTTCATGTTTTCCACCAATTCCGTTTTGGCATCTTCTGCAGACATACCGGCAATGCTTTCAATTTTTTCTATTTGTTGCAGCCGTAATTTTTCGTATTCTCCTACTTTCTTTTCTGCCAAATCTATTTGTGTGGCTAATGTTTCTCGCATGGCTGTTACTTCTTTGTTTTTGCGTTGAATTTCTGCATTATTTTGGTTCATAGTAACTTCACGCTGCTTTAGCCGGTTCTCTATTTGAGAAATTTTGTTGCTTCTTTCTGTAAGTATTTGTTCGTGTTCTGCTTTTAATTGGATGAATTTTTCTTTGGCTTGAAGGATTTTTTCTCTTTTTATGTTTTCTCCTTCCATTTCTGCCTCTCTAAGCAGGGTGCGGGACTTTTTCTTCAGAATGATGCCTCTAAAAAAAGCATATCCTATAAGAATGCCTACAACCAAGGCAATTGCTGCTGAAATATAGATTTCCATGGTGATTAGTAGTTGGTATATATAGTATTAAAAAAAGACCCGTTAACATACCACTGTTTAGCAAAAACCCTGATTAGCAAGGTTTGGAGCTTCTGATTATTGTCTCAAACTTCCCACGTCCCGTTTACGGAATCCCCCGAAGGGTCACTAAGGGGCCTGTTTTTAACAGTCAGTTAACTCCTTAATTTTTAAACGTGTTGAGTTTCGCAAAGAGATGGTATGTAACGGGTCAGATTATTATCTTTCCAAATATTCTCCTAAAAAATTATTGAGTGAAGCAATTTCTGTACTTATCTTATGTATATCGTCTGCTTTTTCATGTTTTAACAGACTCATTACAAATTGAAGGGAAGCCATAGCCAAGGCATCTTGTGTGTCTTGGCCGGAATATTTTACATTAAATTGCTCAATCCTTTGATTGATGCGTTGCGCTGCGGCCCGTACCATTTCTTCGTCTTCCCTTGCTATACGTAAAGGATAGTAGCGGTCCGCTATGCTGATTTTTATAGATAATTTGCTGTCACTCATTGTGTTGTGGTTACCTGTTTAACAACATCAAACAGGTATCAATCTCTTTTATCAGTTTCCCGATTTTCTTCTTTGCTTCTTTTGTATCTTGGCTCGATGACTGAAAAGCGCCAGCCATCTGGAGTTTTTGTACTTTATGGTCTAATTCTTCTTTTTCTTTTTTATAATAATTTAATTCTTCGCTTAAGGTTTGTACTTTAGTATTTAACTCACGGTTTTCTGTTAATACCCTTTCGTGCAGCGATATGAATGTCTCTATCTTCTGCTTTAACGGTTCAATTATAGCTGCGTGTTGTGGTTTCATAAGCAAAATCCGTAAAGCAAAGATAATGGTTTTTTAATGGAAAAAAAAAGAGGTCTTTCAGACCTCTTTCACATGTTGCATTCCTACTTCTATTGCCTTCTGGTTCAGTGGTATAAGATGATGATATCTTTCCGGTAACGATTTTTTCAACCCCGCTAAGACATTGTCTTTTTCAATAATGGGTTTTACCTTCAGATAGGCTCCTAAAACGACCATATTGAAGACTCTTGACATTTCCATTTCGTTGGCCAAATCTACGGCGTTTATAGAGTATGTTTTTATATCCTTACGCGTAGGATGGCGGGAGATTCCGTTGGGATCGTACAACAATACGCCGCCTTCTTTAACCATAGGTTCAAATTTATCTAAAGCTTGCTGGTTGAGCACAATGGCCGTATCGTAGCATTGAAGGATGGGAGAACTGATTCTTTTGTCGCTGATAATCACAGTGACGTTGGCAGTTCCTCCGCGCATTTCCGGACCATAAGATGGCATCCAGGTAACTTCCTTGTCTTGCATAATTCCTGAATAGGCAAGTATTCTGCCCATCGAGAGGACTCCTTGTCCTCCAAATCCTGCTATAATGATTTCTTCTTTCATATTCATCTGTCTTTTAAGTCTCCCAATGGATAGAACGGGAACATGTTTTCAACCATCCATTCGTTTGCTTGGACCGGCGACATTTTCCAGTTTGAGTTACAGGTAGATACCACTTCAATGAGCGAAGTGCCTTTTTTCTGTGCCGAGTTTTCAAACGCTTTTCTAATGGCTCTTTTTGTTCTTCTGGCACCGGCCGGTGTATGTACGGCTTGTCTTGTGACAAAACATGTGCCTTCCAATTGAGCAATCAGTTCTGTGATTTTTAACGGATGCCCGTTCAACTCTACACTCCTTCCGTAAGGTGTTGTGGCCGTTTTCATATCTATTAGTGTAGTGGGGGCCATTTGACCTCCTGTCATACCGTAGATGGCATTGTTGATGAAAATCACCACAATGTTTTCACCGCGGTTGCAGGCGTGAATGATTTCAGCCGTTCCAATGGAAGCCAAGTCTCCGTCTCCTTGGTAAGCGACTACATATTTGTCCGGATAGAGGCGTTTGGTGGCCGTAGCCAATGCCGGTGCACGACCGTGTGCTGCCTGTTGCCAGTCTATGTCTATATACTTGTATGCAAAAACGGCGCATCCTACAGGAGATACACCAATGGTTTTATCCTGGATGTCCATTTCTTCGATTACCTCTGCCAGCAGCTTGTGTACTACACCGTGGCTGCAACCCGGGCAATAGTGCATGACCGTGTCTGTTAATACTTTGCTTTTACCGTAAACAAAGTTTTCAGGGTTGATAATATCTTTAACGTCCATAATGATTGCTATTAAAGGTTGAATTTTTCAGAAAAAGCGGTGAAGACTTCTTGGGGAGAGAAGATGGAACCTCCCATTCTGCCGTAAAATTCCACCGGTACTTTTCCATTGACTGCCAACTTCACATCTTCTACCATTTGGCCCGCGTTCAGTTCTACAGACATGACACCTTTGAGTTGCGGCAACAAATCTTGGATGGGTTTTTCCGGGAAGGGGAAAAGCGTAATAGGCCGGAGCAATCCCAGTTTGATGCCTTTCTCACGGGCTAGTTCTACCGTGTTTTCGCAAATACGTGCTGAACTGCCAAAAGCAACCAGCAGGTACTCCGCATCTTCACATAATAGTGTTTCATAGCGGACTTCGTTTTCTTTGATCTTTTTGTATTTCTCTTGAAGTCTGAGGTTGATGGCTTCCATTTCCCATGCCTCCAGGGATAACGAAGAGATGATGTTTCCTTTACGATGCGGTTGTTTTCCTACAGTAGCCCAATGGCCGTACTTTTCTGCAATTTCTTCGTCTGTCAGCCTTCTGACCGGTTCTCTCAGTTCCACTTTCTCCATCATTTGTCCAATGGCTCCGTCAGAGAGGATCATCACAGGAGTGCGGTATTTGAAAGCCAAGTCAAACGACAAGCCAACGAAATCATACATTTCTTGAACAGAAGCAGGAGCCAGTACAATTACTTTGTAGTCGCCGTGGCCTCCGCCTTTTACTGCCTGAAAATAATCGCTTTGTCCGGGTTGGATGGTTCCCAGTCCGGGACCTCCACGTATCACGTTGACAACAAGACACGGCAATTCTGCACCGGCCATATAGGAAATGCCTTCACACATGAGACTGATACCGGGACTGGAAGACGAAGTCATCACTTTCTTTCCGCAGCAAGCACCTCCGTACAACATATTGATAGAAGAAGTTTCACTTTCAGCCTGAAGGACTACCATTCCGGTTGTTTCCCATGGCATTTCTTCCATCAGGGTCTCCATCACTTCGCTTTGTGGTGTAATGGGATAGCCAAAATACCCGTCTGCTCCATAACGTATGGCGGCAAGGGCAATGGCTTCGTTCCCTTTCTTCAATAGTTTTTCTGCCATAATATTTAAATTTTTACTCTGTAAACAGTAATTACTGAATCGGGACAAACAACGGCACAATTACTGCAACCGGTACATTTATCCGGGAATTCCATATAGCAATAGGGATATCCTTTGCTGTTAACTTTTTTTGCCAAGGCAATCGTTTGTGTAGGACAATTGGCTACACAAACTCCACAGCCTTTGCACTTTTCTGTGTCTACGACAATAGCGCCTTTAAATGCCATATTTTACAAATGTTTAGTTGTGACCATTAATTTCTTACAAATATATAGGATTATTTTAAAATAACTTACAATTTATTTGTTAAAAAAGGCAAAACCTCTTTTTACCGCCTCCCAAACTCTTTCCCAACTGAAGCAAATGGCTACGATTAGTATCAAGGCCATAAGAAGCATCCCTTTTGCGTTGGCGGGGAGATTTTTATACCAGTTAATCAAGCGTTTCATCGTGAGCGGCTATTCGTATACGAGCATCTACCGCCACTACTTGCTGCGGTGTGCCCAGGAGCGGGTTTACATCCAACTCTGCAATTTCAGGGGCATGGTAACAAAGTCCCGATATGCGACAAATGGCCTCTACGAACAAATCTTCATGTACGCCGTCTTGTCCTCGGACGCCTTGAATCAAGCCATAGCCTCTTAAAGAGCGGACCATACGCTGCGCTTCTTCTGTAGATAATGGCGCAAGTCCCGTGCTGATATCTTTGAGGACTTCCACAAAAATACCGCCCAGTCCGCAGACAATGGTGTGCCCAAAGGAGGGTTCTCTTTTGGCACCAATGAACAATTCCCTACCGGACAACTGCGATTGCAACAAAACAGCTGTGCTGTCCGGAATCTGCATCATATTCTTGTACCATTCCACAAGCATCTTGTAGTCTGTGATATTTAGTTTCACACCGCCTACGTCCGATTTGTGAACGGGTCCCACTACTTTCATCACAAGGGGATAGCCCACCACTTGGGCTGCTTGTTCCAGATTGCTTTCTTCAGCTACTACTACTTCTTTCGTTCTTGGGATGCCTGCGGCGTCCAATAAAGCTCCCACTTGATCCGGGGCCAGGTATCCTTCCGTAGCGCTGTCTATTACGTTGCGAATGGCTTGGATGTCCATGTCCGGCACCTTGATACTCTTTTGAGCGGGAGCCGGTGTGTTTAGGATTTTTGCCATAGCGTCTCCAAAGAGCACCTCGTCCGGGAAATAAATTCTGCCTTTTTCACGGAACGCTTCTATTTCTGCTTTGACGTTCAAAGCAGAAGGGAAAATAGGGTAGATGGGGACGGAGCAAGTAGACATTTTTTCATGCAGCAAATCGTATACGTCAAAGACAGACGTAAGGCCGGGAGAACCAAAAATAACGGGAATGCCGTGCATATCCGGACACTCTTTTTCTACAAAATCAATGATGTCTCCCAATTGGGTGGCCGTTCCCGTGGCCAGAAAATCAATGGGATTGGCAGCAGAAGAACCGGGATACAATTTCTCCAACAACTGCTTTTGTTTTTCTTCCGGAAGCGCCGGTATGCTGATGTTTCCTTCAGAAAGAACGTCTGTGAGCATGACGGCAGGACCTCCGGCATGTGTGACTATACACATGTTGCGGCCTGCAGGGATGCCTCGGAGCAATATACAAGCTACGGTAAGCAGTTGCGTTCTTCCGTTGCATCTGATGATACCGGCTTTTTCAAACAGAGCATTGACGGCTGTATCCGGGCTGGCCAAGGCTCCCGTATGGGACGAGGCGGCGCGGCTGCCTTCTTCTGACGATCCTGCTTTGATAGAAGCGATACGTGCTCCTTTATTGTATAGGGAAACGGCGTGTTTGTACAGTTTGTCAGGATTCTTTATGGTTTCTGCATAAATGAGCTTGACAGGAGCGCTTTCTCCGTGGATGTAATTTTCGTCCAAATGGGCAAGTGCTTCTTCCACGCCAATTTGTGCCGAATTGCCTACGGAAAACACATGGGCAAAAGGAATGCCCAATTGGATGGCTGCATCTATAATGAATATGGCCGTAGCTCCGGAACCTGAAATCAAATCAATGCTCAGAGGAACAAACTGAGGAATGGGAGAAGTAAATACGCCCGTGTAGTTTTCGTTCATATAACCTACACAGTTGGGGCCAATGAGTGTAGCACCGTAGGTGTCTACTACACGACGGATTTCTTCTTCCAGTTTGGCTCCTTCCGGGCTTTCTTCTGAAAAACCGGCAGAAAAAATGATAATACCTTTAGCCGATTTTTCTGCGCACAGTACGTTGACTGCGTGGAGGCACAATCCGGCGGGGATGGCCAAAACAGCTACATCTACTTCCGGCAAATCTTCTACTTTGTGGTAACAAGGCACACCTTGGACGGTGTTTGCTCTTGGATTTACTACGTACAAATTCCCGGAATATTTTGTGTCCAATAAGTTTTTTAGAACTTTCCCACCTGGTTTTTGAATGTCTTCCGAACCTCCGATAATGGCTATACTTTGAGGATTGAGAAATTCTTTTGTAATCATCAGATATGTATGTTTATCATACAAAGGTAGCAATTTGTTTGTCAATTGTTGTACATTTGCCTTTTGATTAAAACAACAAATTATGATACTGATAGCAGATAGTGGATCTACTAAAGTTTCCTGGAGGGTGTTGCATAAAGACGGTACTGTTCAGGCCATTCACACGATGGGAATCAATCCTTTTTTTGTGACAGAAGAGGAGATAATCCAAACACTTGAAGGAACTTTGAAGCCGGCTATTAAGGGTACGGTGGAGCAAGTATTCTTTTACGGAGCGGGAGTGGCCGGGCAAGATAAAATTGATTTGTTAACCAGGTGTTTTCACACCGTTTTTCCCGGTTGTAGGGTAGAAGCCTATTCGGATTTGTTGGCTGCTGCTCGTTGTATGTTGGGCAAAGAAAAAGGGATAGCGGCTATTTTGGGAACGGGAGCCAATACGTGTTTTTACGACGGAGAGAAGATTGCAGACAACGTTCCGGCATGCGGATATATTTTAGGAGATGAAGGAGGCGGTGCCGTATTGGGGAAAAAGCTTGTTTCCGACTATTTGAAAAGGATGTTGCCGGAAGATTTAAGTACGGCCTTTGAAAAGCAATACAAGTTGGGTTTGTTGGATATCATAGAAAAAGTGTACAGACAACCCTTACCCAATAGGTTTTTGGCTTCTTTTGCCCTGTTCCTGGGAGCCCACGCCACGCATCCGTATGTAAAAGACTTTTTGGCACGTGCTTTTGATGAGTTTTTTGTACGCAATATTGCTCATTATGACTATAAGACGTACGAAGTAAACATTGTAGGTTCTGTGGCTTTCTATTTTAAAGAACACGTAGAAGCCGCCGCAGCCAGAAACGGTATGAGAATTGGACAAATTGTACGAACACCCATAGAAGGTTTGGTAGCGTATCATAAAGCAGAACGATGAGAAAAATTACAGAACAGCGATCGGATTATGACCATCTGGAAAAGATGACCATACGTGAATTGTTGATCAATATCAATCAGGAAGATATGAAGGTGCCGCCTGCCATAACACCTTGCATTCCACAAATTGAAAAACTGGTGGAAGGTGTAGTGACACGTATGAAAGAAGGCGGTCGGATGTTTTATGTGGGAGCAGGCACGAGCGGAAGAATGGGCATTTTAGATGCTTCTGAAATACCGCCTACATTTGGAGCTCCTTATGATTTGGTAATCGGTTTGATTGCCGGAGGAGACGGCGCCATCCGTCGTGCAGTGGAACAGGCAGAAGATATTCTTGAAGCCGGATGGGAAGATTTACAAAAGCATCACATTGGAGAGAACGATGTGGTGGTAGGGATTGCGGCATCGGGGACGACTCCTTATGTCATTGGTGCTTTGAGAAAAGCCAGAGAAATGGGTTTGCTGACGGCAAGTATTACATGCAACCCCGGGTCACCTGTTACAAAAGAGGCCGAGATTCCCATTGTACCTATTGTAGGACCTGAGTTTGTGACGGGTTCTACCCGCATGAAATCCGGAACAGCGCAAAAATTGGTATTGAACATGATTTCTACTGCGGCCATGATCCGTTTGGGACATGTGGTAGGAAACAAAATGGTAGATATGCAATTGACCAACGCCAAGTTGGTGGAAAGAGGCACCCTTATGATTATGGAAGATACCGGTATAGAAGACTACGACACAGCGCGCGCACTGTTGTTGGAACACGGGAACGTAAGGGATGCCGTACTGGCTGTGCAAAAAGACAGATATGTTTGATCCCGATTATACATCGCGGTTGTTGCAAAGGGCTGTGGACGCCTTTTCCAGACTGCCCGGAATAGGTCCTAAATCTGCCCTCAGACTGGCTTTGCATCTGCTCAGGCAAGATGAAGAAGAAGCAGTAAATCTGGCAGAAAGCATCGTGGAACTGCGGATGAAAGTGGTCTATTGCTCTGAATGCAAAATGATATCGGACGCACCGCTCTGTAGCGTTTGCGTACAACCCAAAAGAGATCGCAGTGTGGTATGTGTGGTAGAAAATGTGCAGGATGTCATGAGTATAGAAAATACAGGAAGCTACAAGGGCTTGTACCATGTATTGGGAGGTATCATTTCTCCTATGGACGGAGTGGGACCGGCAGATTTATTCATAGATGCTTTGATGGAACGTTTGCAAAAAGGTGAAATCAAAGAAGTCATCCTTGCCTTGAGTACGACTATGGAAGGAGAAACCACCTGTTTTTACTTGTATAAGAAAATGGCGCAGTTGCCGGTACGTATAACGACCATTGCCAGGGGAGTTGGCTTTGGAGACAAATTGGAATACACAGATCAATTGACCCTGGGACGGTCTATTGAAAACAGACAACTTTTTAAACCGGAATAGGTTTTAAAACCAAAAAACATTTTATGGAGCACACATTTCCTCTTTCATGGCTGTTGATTGCGTTTTCGGCGTATACAGCCTTGCTTTTTTTCGTTTCCTGGCTTACTTCCAGGAAAGCAGACAGCCATTCCTATTTTATTGGCAATAGAAAATCTCCTTGGCCCATAGTGGCGTACGGAATGATTGGTACTTCCATCAGCGGTGTAACGTTTATCTCTGTTCCCGGCAACGTAATGAATGAGAATTTCTTTTACATGCCTTTGGTACTTGGATTTGTCATAGGGTATGTAGTCATTGCACAAGTCTTGTTGCCTTTGTATTACAAAATGAACGTGACGTCCATATACACGTATTTGGAAGAACGTTTTGGTTTTAGAACGTACAAAACAGGCTCTGCTGTTTTCATGGTATCGCGTGTATTGGGTGCAGCTGTAAGGATTTTCGTGGTAGTTCTTGTATTGCATACGTTTTTTCCGCCCAATTCCGTTCCGTATTGGATAGTGGCGGCCGTCTTCATGTTTTTAATCTTTCTGTATACGTTCAAAGGCGGGGTAAAGACCATTATATGGACAGACGTATTGCAAACGACGTTTATGCTTTTGGCCGTTGTGCTGACTGTCATTTCCATTTCCAGGGCTATGGATTGGAATGTTGCACAGATGACTCGTTCTGTTGTAGATACAGATTATTCACGGTGGTTTAATTGGGATTGGAGTGCTTCCAACAACGCCGTCAAGCAATTCATCAGTGGTATTTTCATTACTATAGTGATGACGGGACTGGATCAAGAAATGATGCAGAAAAACTTGTCTTGCAAAGATTTGAAATCTGCCCAAAAAAATATCTATTCCACAAGTATTACGTTGGTAATCGTCAACATTTTGTTTCTCACGTTGGGAGCCGTTATGGCTTTGTATGTAAACAACCAATTGGGAGGTATGCAGGGAATTGGTCTGGCAGATGCCATGGGAACGTTCAGCAAAGCCCAAACGGACAAATTGTTTCCGGTCATAGCTTCGCAATACCTGCCGTTGGGAGTAGGATTGTTTTTTATCATCGGTCTTATTTCGGCTTCTTATCCCAGTGCCGGAGGAGCGCTTACGTCTTTGACAACTGCTTTTTGTATAGATTTTCTTGATTTCAACAAAAGAGACGACTTGTCGCAAGAAAGAAAAGACACCATACGAAAAATAGTACACGGCTCTTACGCCGTATTGTTCTTCCTTATACTACTGGTCTTGTATTTGGTTAACAACCAAGCCATAATCAACTTGGTATACTTGCTGGCAGCCTATACATACGGTCCGTTACTCGGCTTTTTCTTCTTCGGTATCCTTACCAAATACCGGGTCAAAGACAAAGCTGCCCCTTACATTGCCATTGCAGCTCCTATCCTTTGCTATTTGCTGGATATGGCTTTTAAAGCCTGGTTTGATTTTGGATTGGGTTTTACCATCCTTATATGTAACGGCCTGTTTACATTTGCAGGAATGTGGCTTTTCAGGGAACGGAAACAGGAGCCGTTTTCTGTTTGAGCCAGACCGATTCATCGTACGTCAAGAACGGAGATAATGTGTTGAATACGCGATTGTTGTACGTGTTCAGCCATTCTGCTTCCCATCTTTCTAAAAGCTCCGTTAGTACAGCAGATGTATCTATGTGACAAAGTGTCAGGGTTTCAAAACCAAGCCATTGTCCAAACTCATTTTCTTTGATGGTTTTGCAAAGCAAAATGTTTTCATGGCGAACGCCGTGAGATGCTTCTCTGTAGATGCCCGGTTCGTTGGACGTAACCATACCTGGTACAATGTCTTGATCTCTCCATGTCATTCTTATGTCTTGCGGACCTTCATGTACACATAAGAAGTGTCCTATGCCGTGCCCCGTACCGTGTCCGTAATTTCTGAAAAATTTCCAAAGCGGTTCACGAGCCAACATGTCCAAATGGGTCCCTTTTGTACCGGGTAAAAAGACAGCCGTACTCAGAGAAATCATGCCCTTTAAAGCTACTGTGTAATCTTCTTTTTCTTGGTGGGTAAGTGATCCCAACGGAATGGTACGTGTGATATCTGTAGTTCCCGTCAAATATTGCCCGCCTGAATCTATCAGGTAGAGGCCTTTTTTTTCCAGCTTGCTTCCCGATTCTGCACCGTGGCTGTAATGAGGCAAAGCCGCATTGGGACCGTAAGCTGATATGTATTGAAAGCTGTCTCCCATAGCTTCTTCTGCCAAAGCTCGTATGCCGGACAGTTTTTTAGAAACTTCTTGTTCTGTTGGCGTATTTCCTGCTTCTATTTCTTTCTCAAGCCAGTAAAGGAAGCGTTCCATGGCTATTCCGTCTTGTAGGAATGCTTTTTTGAAACCGTCTATTTCCACTGCGTTTTTGATGGCTTTTTCTAAGATGACAGGGGAGGGAATGTCTTGTACGTTGTCTGGACCCAAGTGTTGTGTTAATTGTGTAAATGTGGTGTAACTTAGTGTGTTGCCATCTGTCATAACGATACTGTCCCGTACAAGATTTTGTAGAACATGGGGAAGAGAGGCATACGGTGCCAACACAACGCCTTGCTCTTGCAATTGTTTGACTACACGTTCCGTTGTCTTTCCGGGAGTGATAAAAAAGACGGCTTCATCCATACTTACAAGGGCATAAGAAATGGCAACGGGGTTGAAGGGTACGTCGTGGCTGCGGATATTGAAAAGCCAAGCTATTTGATCCAATCCGTTTAACAAGATATGGGAGCAATTTGTCTGATGTATTGTTTCCCTTAGCCATGCGATTTTCTCTTTGGCGCTCCTGCCGCTGTATTTTTCTGACAACAAATAAACCGGGTTCATAGGCAAATCCGGTCTGTCTTTCCAGATTGTGTTCAGAAAATCTTCCGATGCTTCAACACGGCCTTGGATGGGGGCCAATGCCTTTTTTAAAGCCTCTGTTTCCCTGTAGGACATGCATCCGCCTTCAATGGCAACCACTGCGTCTTTAGACAAATGGCTGCGCAACCATTGCGGATAATCCACAGCATCGGGAACTCGAAGGGGATGGAGCTCTATGCCGGTGCCCTCCAGTTCTATACGTGCTTGGATAAAATACCGTGTATCTGTCCACAATCCGGCGTGTGTTTGTGTAATTACAACAGTACCGTACGAACCGGTGAAACCGGAAATCCATTTTCTTTGTTGCCACCGAGCGGGAAGGTATTCGCTGTTGTGCGGATCTGTTCCGGAAACGATGACTGCGTCCCAATTTTTCTTTTGCATATGGGAGCGCAACGCTTGTATTCTTGATACAATAGGTGTAGGCATACTCATGTTTCTTGATGGCTTAATAATGGGCGTTGCCGGCTGCGTTCTTCTTAATAACCAGTCTGTTGAACAATACCAGTCCTATTACGGTTGTAAAGCCCACTGCGCTGAAGAGAAGCCACAAATAGTCCGGTCTGTTCATTTGGTCCACAAAATACTTGTACAAGGGGGCTCCAATAAATCCGCCTACAAAACTACCAATGACGCTACAGAAAAAAGAATATCCCATGTAGAGTCCTTTTTTGTCTTCAGGGGCAATCAATCCCACAAAGGAGTTGAATTTGGGATGCGCTGTCATTTCTCCCAATGTGAAAACAACACTACCTATAATGAATACCCAGGCATACCTAGAGATAGCCAAAATGGCCATACCCAAAGACCCCAAGACAACACCTGTAATGATGGTGGGCACGGCTTTAAAACGACTCACAATTCTTGAGACAAACAGTTGCAAAAGAATAATGACGCCTGCATTCAACACCGTAACATGTTCCACATCAAAAGCCCAATGCATTTCTCTTCCGGTAAATACAGAAAGAAATCCGTTTACGGCTTGATTGACAGGGCCCATGTCCATGTGTTCGTTAACGTACCACAAGACGGTACCGTATATTTGGAAATACATAATCCAAAATCCGGAGTATATCAAAATCATGAGCACAAACCGCCAGTCTTTAAAAACAGAGACCAAGTCTTGAGCCACTTTTGTCAAAGAACCTTCTTTGTTTTTTGGAGCAGGATCTTTATAAAGGAAGATGTTCAGGAGCAACAACACCACTCCTGCGGCGGCGGCCATCCAAAACACGTAGCTGTAAGAATGTTTTTTGAGTGTAGGTACCAACAGAAGAGGAAATAGGAAAGCTCCCAAGTTGATGGACCAGTAAAAGATGCCAAAACCCAACGTAGAGTTTTTTTCTGTAGTACTATGGGCTATTGTTCCTGAAATAACCGGTTTGAACAAACCGGCTCCAACGGCCATAATAACGAGCGAGGCGAATACAAGACCGTAAGAAGTCATGCAGCCGGTAAGAAAATAGCCCAAAGTCAGGCAGGTAAAAGAAATCATGAGAATGTTTCTAAAACCGTAGCGGTCTGCCAAAGCACCGGCAAACAGCGGAATAAAGTACAAAAGCGGGGGAATCGTTCCCATTATGGCACCTGCAGCTTCTCTAGAGAAGCCCAGCCCACCTTCTGACGGATTCAAGATCAAATAAACGGATAAAATGGATAGCACTCCATAGTAGGCTCCTCTTTCAAAAAATTCCATGCCAATGGCTGTCCAATAGTTTTTTGAGAAGGAGCGAATGCCGGATTCGTGTTTTTTCATGCCCGTAAAGTTACATTCTTTTGATAATTAAAAAATAACGTTTACTTTTGCAGCCCCTTATAAGGGATTATAAATAAAGTCTAACATCTTAATTCTTACCGAAATTCATTACATGGCAAAAGAAAAAGAATTGTCCTCAAAGAAAGTCCTGACAGATTTGCAGGATCCGGATGATATTGATATCGTAATCCGGGAAAAAGAAAAAACACAAGATTACTCAGAAGAAGCTACCGAAGTTTCTGAAGCAAAGAAAACAAAAAGGAGCAATGCGTCCATTCCGGGCGATAAATTCAACTGGGATTCATTAGAAGAAGAAGACGTTTACGATTCAGAAAGAAGCGCAATAGAAGAACTCTATGCTCAGACACTCAGCAAAGTAGTGGAGAATGAAATCGTAGATGGTACTGTTGTAGCTCTTAACAAAAGAGAAGTTATCGTCAATATTGGCTTCAAAAGCGAAGGCGTAATTTCCATCAACGAATTCCGCTACAACCCGGAACTGGCAGTAGGTGACGTAATAGACGTGTATGTAGAAACGGCTGAAGACAGGAAGGGGCAATTGATCATATCACATAAGAAAGCAAGGTCATTGCGCTCTTGGGATCGCGTAAACGAAGCGTACGACAAGGACGAGATTGTGAAAGGGTATATCAAATGCCGCACAAAAGGCGGTATGATAGTAGATATCTTTGGAATCGAAGCCTTTTTACCCGGATCGCAAATTGACGTAAAACCCATTCGCGACTACGATATTTACGTTGACAAGACCATGGAATTCAAGATTGTAAAAATCAATCATGAATACAGAAACGTGGTAGTGTCTCATAAGGCGTTGATAGAAGCCGAATTGGAAGCCCAAAAAGCCGAAATCATCAGCAAATTGGAAAAAGGCCAAATCTTGGAAGGAACAGTCAAAAACATTACTTCCTATGGCGTATTTGTTGATTTGGGAGGCGTTGACGGATTGATTCATATTACCGATCTGTCTTGGGGCAGAATCAACCATCCGGAAGAAATTGTAGAGTTGGATCAAAAGATCAACGTGGTTATTTTAGATTTTGACGATACAAAGAAACGTATTGCTCTTGGACTCAAACAGCTGACTCCTCATCCGTGGGATGCCGTGGGTGACGATATTGCTGTAGGTACAGTAGTTAAAGGGCGCGTAGTTGTCATTGCAGATTACGGTGCTTTTGTAGAAGTACAGCCCGGTGTAGAAGGTTTGATTCACGTTACGGAAATTTCTTGGTCTTCGCACTTGCGTAGCGCACAAGATTTCCTTAAGGTAGGACAAGAGGTAGATGCCGTTGTACTGACCATTGATAAAGAAGAAAGGAAAATGTCTTTGGGTATCAAACAATTGAAACCCGATCCTTGGGCTACCATCAATGAAAAATACCCGGTGGATTCCAGGCACAAAGCCGTTGTAAGAAACTTTACCAACTTTGGTATTTTTGTAGAACTGGAAGAAGGTGTTGAAGGTTTGGTACATATCAGCGACTTGTCTTGGTCTAAAAAAGTGAAACATCCTTCCGAATTTACTTCCATAGGTGAAGAATTGGAAATCATTGTGTTGGAAGTAGACCAGGAGAACAGAAGGCTTCGCTTGGGGCACAAACAATTGGAAGAGAATCCATGGGAAGTATTTGAAACGGTCTTTACAATAGGGTCTGTACATGAAGGTACTGTTACCCAGTTGACAGACAAAGGCGCAACCGTTACTTTGCCCTACGGAATAGATTGTTTTGTTGGAATGCGGAACTTGACAAAAGAAGACGGAAGCCAAGTAGCTTTAGAGGAAAAGCTTCCTTTTAAAGTATTGGAATTCCATAAGAACAACAGACGCATTACGATATCCCACACACATACTTGGGAACAGGATCTGAAAAAAGAAGTAGGACAGAGAGAACGAAAAGAATCCGATGCAGAAACGACTCAGAAGGCCGTTAAGAAACTAAAAGCCAATCTGGAGAAGACTACGTTAGGAGACATTTCAGAACTGGCTGCTCTTAAATCAGAGATGGAACAAAATGCCGCTAAATCTGACTAGTTTGGGGTGTGCTTCTGCACTACCTACAAAAGAGAATTTTTTTACCGCTCACGTACTCCATGTACGTGGGCGGTCCTTTTTATTGGACTGCGGGGAAGGTACGCAATTGCGATTGAAACAACTGGGGATTTCATCCGGATCTATCGATAGGGTTTTCATTACTCACTTGCATGCAGACCACGTCTTTGGCTTACCGGGATTGCTGTCTTCCATGCATCTTTTGGAAAGGAAAAAACCGTTCTATATCCATGCACCTGCAGGGATGGAAAAAATGATTTCTTTCTATTTTGATTTTTTAGGTAGGGAAGATTCTTCATTCCCGATTGTTCACGAGCCGGTAGAAGGAGATGGCGTTTTTACCGTATTCGAAGGGGATACGGTACACGTTCAGGCTTTTCCTTTATACCATGGAATCCCCTCCTACGGCTATCTGTTTAAGGAAGTGCCCGTACGCAAGAGCTGTCCTAGGTCTGTGGCTTATTGTACAGACACGGCGCCTTTTCCGGAGCTTGCCACATGGGTGAAAGGTGTAGATTTGCTCTTTCATGAAGCTACGTACCTGGATGAAGATTTAGAGGCAGCTGAAAAATACAAGCACAGTACGGCACGGCAGGCTGCACAAACGGCTTTGGAAGCCGGTGTTGGTACCTTGTTGCTGGGACATTTTTCATCCAGATATAAAGACAACAGCGCCTTCTTGGAACAAGCCAGGGAAGTATTCCCTAATACAGAATTAAGTACGGAAGGATGCGTATTTACAGTGCCTAGAAATGAAAATGTATAAATCAATATTCCGGTATGTCCGGACTTTTTTATGTCTTACGGTTTTTCTGATGCCGGTTCCAGCTGTTGCCCAGATTAAAGACGTACATGAACAGGTAAACAAAGTAGGACAGGTGCTGTTTTTTGTGAGTCAATTTTATCCCGATTCAATCAATGCAGCCGCCATGACAGACCAAATGCTCAAAGACTTTGTAAGCAAACTGGATCCACATTCCTCATACATTCCGGCAGCAGAGGTAAGGGCTTTGAGTGAGCCGTTGGAGGGAAATTTTGAAGGGGTGGGTATTGAGTTTACTTTACTTGCAGATACGTTGGTAGTCGTCAATCCGGTGGCAGGTGGTCCATCGGACCTGGTAGGCATAAAGGCAGACGACAGGATTGTAGAAGTGGATGGTGTACCTATTTCTTCACCGCAATTGAACAATCAGAAAGTCTTTGATTTGTTGAGGGGGCCAAAAGGCACACGTGTAGCGTTGACCGTTGTGCGCAAGGGAGAACCGGAGCGGATTGTTTTTCATGTTACAAGAGACAAAATTCCTATTCACAGTGTAGATGCGGCATATTGGGCGGCACCCGGTATTATGTATGTCAAAATCAATAAGTTTGCTATGACTACACAAGATGAATTTATAGATGTTTTCAAGGGCCTGAGTCAGATGCCGGAAGGGCTTATTTTAGATGTACAGGGAAACGGAGGCGGCTATATGGGAGCAGCTCTATTTCTGGCAGAGCAATTTTTAG
>DUNA01000002.1 GCA_012839605.1 Bacteroidales bacterium | reverse complement strand
TATATGTTTTCAATACAAAGGGAAGACCCATCAGGTGATCAAAATGGCAATGGGTAGTTACGACAAATTGCGGTGTAAGGTTGTTGTCCGCTATATAATCTACCAAACGTTGTTCTTCTTTAGAGCCAAAACATCCCGGGTCTACAATAAAGCACTGTCCGTTTTCCTCATGTACTACATAGCAACAGGTGCGTAAGGCATTGAAAAAAAATGTTTTAATATGCATAAGTCTCTTATTTATCCGTTCCCTCCAGCATAGGAACAAATTGGTAAAATCCAAAATCTTCAGTACTGTACGTATCCTCGCCCGTTCTGGTAATACGCAACATACGCTGCATGTTCCGGCCTACGGGGACAACCATTTTGCCGCCGATGGCCAATTGCTCTTTTAATTTCTCAGGTACTTCCGGGGCTCCGCACGCTACAAGAATACCTTGAAAAGGAGCAAATTGGGGCAGTCCGGCAAAACCATCTCCAAAGATAATGTTTGATGCGTCAAAACCCGTTGTATGTAAGTTTTTTTGTGCTTGAATATACAAACTTCGTATACGTTCTATAGAATATACGTACAGACCCATGGCCATAAGAATGGCAGCCTGGTAGCCGCATCCCGTTCCAATTTCCAAAACCTTGTCTCTTTTTTCTACCTCTAGCAAATGTGTTTGCATGGCCACAGTGTAGGGTTGCGATATGGTTTGTCCCGATCCTATGTTGAGCGGTTTATCTCTATAAGCCAAATGCCACAACTCTTTCTCTACAAACAGATGTCTGGGTACTTGTTCAATGGCCTTGAGGACTGCTTGTGAAAAAGGATGCTTTTGGGCCAAACTTTCAGTCAACAACCTACGTTGCCCTTTAAACTTCAGGTCTTCTGATGGATGCATAACCTTGTTTTGAAATGATGAAGCCCCCTCTCTTTCGAAAGGAGGCTTGTATAGGGTTTAGGAAAAATGGTTCAATATTTTAACGCCTTTTCTTTGTACTCCTCGGCTTTCTCAACTTCGTTCAGTCGTCCGTAGGCTACTCCGGTTGCATAGAGCACGTCTGCATTTTCTTGATCTAAGCCTTGCAATACGTGTAAGGCTTCGCGGACTTGGTTGTTGTTCAGCAAGGCCACAGCGTAGTTGATGTCTTTTGTGTCTGCAAGCAGTTCAATGGCTTTGTCATTATCGTTTCTGAATAGAGCCAGAACTCCTTTGTAATGACGTGCAGACTGTTCATTTGAAACTTGGTTAAGACTGGCTTCAGCCGCTTGGTAATCGCCTTGGTGTATGGCAACAAGAGCTTTTTGTAATTTTACAAGATCTTGTTGATCTTGTGTAGCAGCTACCATGTTTGCGTTTTCCAGTGTCTTGTATGCACCGTCTAAGTCGCCTGTTTGGATTTGGTGATAAGACAAGTTGATATACAGTTCAACGGCTTCCGGATAACGATCCAGTCCTCTCTTGTACAAATCAATGGCGCCGTAGTCGTTTAAGTCTTTGGACGCTTGAATGATATCGTTTGGTGTCAGGTATTCCGGCTGGTTTGCGGCAATAACTCGCACTTCTTCTGCTGTCAATGTGATGGGATCAAAGCTGACGGCTACTGATCCGTAGCGCAGCAGCGGCATCATTACGTTTTTGACTTCGTCGTTGGTAGCAATTTCTGCCCGAATTTGCCTTTCAGCTTCTAGCGGATTTGTAGCCAATTTGAAGAATCTCTCAGCCATTTCTTCTCTGTTGCTGATGGAAGACTCCTTGATGGCTGTGTAGAATTCGTTCCAGAATCCCATACCCGAGGTGCTTGTTACAGTCCATACGTCTGAGTTAACACCCTTTGTGTACCCTTGTTCTTTGAGAGCTTTGTCAAAGAAATTACGGGTATGATCTGCACGT
>DUNA01000034.1 GCA_012839605.1 Bacteroidales bacterium | reverse complement strand
TCTTTTCCATTAGGTAACAAAACTTTGTAATAAGAAGGCATCACTCCCTTAAGCTCTACTACGTTGCCCCATACTCCATCAGATACTACCGGAGCTCCCGGTTGCGGAGCCGCTCTAAACAACGTATAATGTTTATTGATGAGCACTTTTTCTGCCGCAGCCCACATGTCAAATGCCTCTTTGTTCATTTCCTTTACACTGGGAGAACTAACCCAGGCAATATAGCCTTCCGGAGTTCTGACTCTTGTCCAACCACTTCTTTTTTCCAGAATTTGCAGAGGTGTTCCCATCAATGTCTGAGTAGCAGATTCAAAACCATATCCGGGACCGTATCTTAAATTGATTACAGACTGTGCCGTAACGCCATACACGTTGTCCTCCAATGCCGGGGCCGGTAATAAAGTAAGGCTGTCCTCCAATGTGATTCCGACGGAAGCTGCTGCTGCAACAAGTGCCGGTCCGGCACTTTCTTCTGTTGTTGAACCACGAACAATGTAAGACTTGGAACCTTTTTGTTTTTCAAAATTGACTTCGTATACCTTTTCTCTTCTGTCAGGCGCCAATCCTTTTTTTATGTTTCCGGAAATATCGGAAAGCTTGTTCAGATTTTTGCCGTCTCCACATCCCGTGAAAAGGGCAAACACAACCATTACGGTCAAGAAATAATGCACTTTCTTCATAATACACAAATTTATAGCAATTCTTTGATTTGACAAAGCAACCTGTTTACCTTTGCATTATGCAAAGATACCGTTCTTTTACCGGATATTTTATAAAAACATACGGAACACGCCTTCAGAAGGTTGTGATAGATGCCGGTTTTACGTGTCCAAACCGTGATGGGACAATAGGCACAGGAGGTTGTACGTATTGCGACAACCGTGCCTTTCATCCCGGTTACAGCACCCCGGACAAACCCATTGCTCAACAAATTGACGAAGGCATAGCCTTTCACAAGGTACGTTACCGCAGAGCAGGCGGGTATTTGGCTTACTTTCAACCCTACTCAAACACATATGCACCGTTAGATGCATTACAAAATACCTACAACCAAGCTTTGGCCCATCCTTTGGTAAGAGGAATTGTTATAGGGACACGCCCCGACTGTGTAGATATGGAAAAATTGGATTATTTCCGGGATTTGGCCAAAAAGCACATCGTACACTTGGAATACGGCATTGAGTCCTGTTACGACAAAACACTGCAACGTATAAACAGAGGACACACAGTGGCACAGACGGACTGGGCTATTCAAGAAACATCGTCCAGAGGACTGCATACAGGTGCACACTTGATATTTGGATTGCCGGGAGAAAGCAAAGAAGAAATGCTTGCCCAAGCGCATATTCTGAACAATTGGTCCATTACCTCCTTGAAACTCCACCAACTTCAAATTGTCAAAGGGACTGCCATGGAAAAAGAATTTGAACGGTATCCGAAAGATTTTGTCACTTTTTCCCTGGAAGCCTATATTGATTTTGTCATAGACTTTCTAGAACTCCTGCGTCCGGACATCTTCATAGAACGTGTGGCCGGAGAAGTTCCTCCGCGCTTTGTGCGCTCTACCCCGTGGGGTCTTATTAGAAACGTTGAAATATTAAGATTGTTGGAAAAAAGACTAAAAGAACGCAACACCTTTCAAGGGGCTCGTTACAAAAAATAGATGTCCAGCTCTTCACTCCGGGCAATAGTCTTCACCATACGCCTGTGGTTTTCTTTCAAAAACCCCGCGGACGTCATGGTATTCAATTGTTCCAACAAGGGATTGTAAAAACCTTGAACGTTGAACAATATCAAAGGCTTACTTATGATATCCAGTTGATTGAAAACGGCTGATGTAAAAAATTCATCCAAAGTACCATACCCTCCCGGGAGGGCCAACAACACATCGGCTGTTTCAATCATGTGTTTTTTTCTGGATTCCAAATCCGGCACATACACCATGTGCGTCAAGCCTGTGTGTGCCAATTGCATTTCTTCTATCAGATCAGGAACCACTCCTTCCACAGAACCTCCGTGACGCAACACACTGTCAGCCAAAATACCCATCAACCCCACGTGTGTACCTCCGTACACCAACTCTACCTGTTTTTTGGCCAAATAAATACCCAGTTCACGAGCTTGTTGAGCAAAAACGGAATCGTTCCCTGCGTGAGAACCACAAAAAACGCTAATCCTTGCCATACAATGTATCTACAATAACAGCTATGGCTCCGTCTCCGGTAACGTTGCATGCCGTTCCAAAACTATCCATAGCAATATAAAGAGTTATCATCAACCCAATAGCCTCTGCATCAAACCCCAAAACAGATTGCAGCACGGCAATGGCAGCCATGATGGCTCCACCGGGAACACCGGGTGCCGCTACCATGGTAACGGCCAACAAGAATATAAAGCCGGAAAACACCATAGTATCAATAGGCATACCTGACATAAACATCACCGCCATAGCACAAGCCGTAATCTTTAACATACTTCCGGATAAATGTACCGTCGCACATAAAGGAATGACAGATCCTGCAATTTTGGGATCTACGCCGCATTTGACGGCCTGTTGCAATGTAACCGGTATGGTGGCAGCAGAGGATTGCGTACCCAATGCCGTAACATAAGCCGTCATCATGGTGCGCAACAACGGAAAAGGATTCTTTTTGGCAACAAGACCGGCTACAGTAAATTGGAACAGCAGCAACAGAACAGTCAACAAGAATATAAGTACGGTAATTTTTATAAAAACACCCATGACTTGTCCCACTTGTCCTTCTGCAGCTATCTTCAAAAAGATTCCGTACACAAACAAGGGAAGCAAGGGAATGATTACCCCGCTAATGGTTTTGTTTACAATATCTCTAAACCCTGTAAGTACTTGCAACAACGGTTCGCCGTTTTTTATGACTGTCAAACCCAGTCCTAGCAAAAAGGCAAAAACAAGGGCTGACATCACCCCAAAAAGCGGTGGAAATTCCAAGGTGAAAAAGGGTGCAAGCACATCCACATCGGCCAATGCTTCTGTTTGCAACAAACCACTTGTCCCGTCTGCAGCCCCTTTCAAGAGAAAGGGATATGTCCATCTGCAAGAGAAAAAAGCAAAAAAACCTGTCAAAACAGTAGAGCCATACGCCAGGGCCATGGTGGTTCCCAGCATTTTGCCGGCCCCTTTACCCAATTCTGCTATACCGGGTGCAATCAAACCCAAAATAATAAGCGGAACTATAAAGTCTAAAAAGTTACTGAATAAGCCGTTGAACGTTAAAAAGACACGCGACAACCATGTGGGAAAGAACAATCCGGAAGGAATACCAAGCAGAATGGCTATGGCTACGCGGGCCAACAATCCAATTTTCCTTTTCTTCATAAAGCAAAGATAAACTTAATCGTCCGTTTTCTTTATCTTTGTAAGATAAAATCTTTGATCATGGAATCTTTTGAAAATCGTATAGCATTTGAAGGTCTCACCTTTGACGACGTATTGCTGCTGCCGGCCGCTTCTTCTGTCCTTCCTCGTGACGTAGACTTATCTACTCGTTTCTCAAGAAACATAACACTACATACCCCCATTGTTTCTTCTGCAATGGATACCGTTACAGACTCTACCCTGGCTATTGCCATAGCTCGTGAAGGGGGATTGGGCGTCATCCACAAAAACATGTCTATTGAACAACAAATGGAGCATGTCAGAAAAGTGAAACGGTCTGAAAGCGGCATGATTTACGACCCCATCATTATTGACCCGAATGCCTGTGTGGGAGATGCTTTAAAACTCATGCACGAAAACCACATTGGAGGTATACCCGTTGTCGACGAAAAACACCGCTTGATAGGTATCGTTACAAACAGAGATTTACGTTTTGTGGAAGATTCCGCTACTCCTATCAAAGAAGTCATGACTCATGAAAATTTGGTGACCATCAACGACGGAGCAGACTTAGAGAGTGCTACACAGTTGCTGAAAATCTATAAAATCGAAAAGCTTCCCGTAGTGGACAAACAGTTCAAACTCATTGGGCTGCTTACCTTTAAGGACATCCGTAAAATCAAAGACAACCCGTATGCAACAAAAGACAGCAAAGGCCGTCTGCGCACAGCCGCAGCTGTGGGCGTTCGGAAGGATACGTTGGAAAACGTTGAAAAACTCCTTTCCGTAGATGTAGATGCCGTTGTCATTGATACAGCCCATGGACACTCATCAGGTGTGTTGGAGACTGTGAAAAAAGTACGAAACGCCTTTCCCCATTTAGAAATCGTGGCAGGCAACGTGGCCACGGCTCAAGGAGCTTTGGCGTTGGTGGAAAACGGAGCAGACGCCGTCAAAGTGGGCATCGGCCCCGGTTCCATCTGTACCACACGCGTAGTCGCCGGCGTGGGGGTACCGCAACTTTCTGCCATTATGAAAGCATACAGCGTATTGAAAGACAAAAGAGTTCCCATTATTGCAGACGGAGGCATCCGCTATTCGGGCGATATGGTAAAAGCGTTGGCAGCCGGAGCAGACACCGTCATGGCCGGTTCTCTCTTTGCAGGAGTGGAAGAATCGCCGGGAGAAACCATCATCTTGAACGGACGAAAATTCAAGAGCTACAGAGGTATGGGATCTTTGGAAGCCATGCAACAAGGTTCAGGAGATCGGTATTTTCAAGAAGCCGAGGTGGATGTCAGCAAGTTGGTACCGGAAGGCATCGTAGCTCAAGTGCCTTACAAAGGAACGTTGAGCGAAGTGTTTTACCAAATGGCAGGTGGTTTGCGTGCGGGAATGGGCTATTGCGGCACCCCCAATTTGGCAGCTTTGAAAAAGGCGAAATTCGTACGAATCACCTCGGCCGGAGTTGTTGAAAATCATCCGCACACGGTAACTATTACAAGAGAAGCCCCCAATTATTCCAGATAGTTATGAAAAAATGGTTCTTTATACCTGTCTTACTGCTTTTGACAAGTTCTTGCACATACTTTAAAAATTGGTTTGGAGCAGAGCCGGAACGGTTGGCTCAAATTGGAAAAGAAGTACTGTACAAAAAAGACATGGAAGGATTGTTAACAAGCGCACTTTCTCCTACAGATTCCACACACCTTACAAACCATTATATAGACGTGTGGGCTATTGACAATCTGTTATTGAAAAAGGCAGAGGAAGAATTGACAAAAGAAGAAAAAGACGTAAAACAAGAATTGGCAGACTACAGAAAATCTTTGCTTGTGTTCAGATATCAAAAAAAATATGTGGAAAGCAGAATAGATACACTGGTAGCTCAAGAAGAAATTACAGATTACTACAACAACCACCGGGAGCAATTCTTGCTAGATGCACCTCTGCTAAAAGCAAGATACATCAAAATTCGTCTTCAGTCTCCGTACTTGCCTATGGTACGCAACATATACCGCTCTTACCGACTGGAAGACATACAGCAACTGAATCGTTTGTGTGAAAGTTCTGCTGAAGTATACACCCATTATGAAGACAAATGGCTTACCCTCCGTCAACTGGCACAAGATTTGCCGTCTCAAGTCAGAGGAGATGTATATGCCCTCCGGCCAAAAGGACATATAGACACACGTGACAGCCTGTATGCCTATCTGGTATCTGTTTACGACTACTTGGACGAAGGCGTGCCGGCACCGGAAGCTTTCAAAGAAACAGAAATCCGCCAAAACATTTTAAGCAGAAGAAAACAACAACTGCTTAAAGAGCTGGAAAAAGAAGTACTAAAAGAAGGCTGGAACAAACAGTTGATAAAAACCTATAAAAAGGATGAGAAATAAAAGATTATTTGGAATAAACGCACTCGTTTTTCTGTTGATGACTATTCCATCATTCGGGCAAAAATACCCGGGAGGATTGGTGGACAAAGTAGTTGCTTTGGTTGGAAATGAAATGATTCAACTCTCTTCCATAGAAGAAGATGTGCAAATGCGCATGATGCAAGGTGTGATCACAGATAAAAATTTGCGTTGCGAAATCCTAGAGAACATGCTGGTTTCCAAGCTTATGCTTACGCAAGCCCGGCTTGACAGCCTGGTGGTCAATGAAGAATACGTAGAGCTAGAACTGGAAGGAAGGCTTCAAGATATCAAAACACGTTTAGGCGGAGAAAAAGCCACAGAAGAATATTTTCACAAACCCATTTTCAAATTAAAACAAGAATGGAGGGAACTGTTCCGTGAACAAAGCCTTACGCGTGATATGCAATCCACCATTACACAAGAAGTGCCTCCGCTCACACCAAAAGATGTAGAGCGTTTCTACAAAAAAACGCCAAAGGACAGTCTTCCCATTATCCCCATACAATACAAACTCAGCCAAATAGTATTGTATCCACCTAAAGAAGACGCCATTCTACTTGTTAAAGAACGTCTGCTAGAATTCCGTGAACGCATTATGGACGGTGCCCGGTTTAGCACCTTGGCCAGCATGTATTCGCAAGACCCCTACTCTGCACGACGGGGAGGAGAACTGGGCATGGCATCCAAACAAATGTATTGGCCGGCTTTTGGAGACGCAGCCATTGTGCTGAAAGAAGGACAAGTATCGCAAATAGTAGAAACTCCGGATGGGTTTCATTTGATACAAATGATAGAAAAAGAAGGCGATATGTTCAATGCCCGCCACATCCTACTGAAACCGGAAGTTCTCAGCACAGACAGAGTAAAATGCCTGAACGAACTTGACAGTTTGACAACGCTCATCAAAGCAGACAGCCTTTCGTTTGAAATAGCCGCCATGAAACATTCGGAAGACCCTTCCTCCAGACTTAACGGAGGACGCATGTCTGATGAAGATACGGGCTCTATGTTTTTTGAAAAAGACCAACTCAACACAAACGATTACAACGTATTGAGAAACATGAAAGAAGGGGATATCTCTTCTGCATTTGAAAGCCGTGATACAGAGGGAAGAGAAGGAAACGTGATTTATAAAATCATTCGGTTGGATAAAATCATCCCGGCACATACGGCTGACTTAAAAGAAGATTACAGCCTCATACAAAACATGGCCGCCAATACACAAATGATGCAGGCTATAGAAGACTTCATCAAAGAAAAACAAGAAACCACCTACATACGTATAGACCCCCTCTTCAGAGATTGTGCTTTCCAAAGGGACGGCTGGATAAAATAATGAAAACACTCCGGTTTTTTCTACTTACGCTTCTAGGAGTCGGCTTGTTTTTCAAGCCTTATGCTCTCATGGCACAGAGTACAAAGGAGTATAAAGAAGAAGAGAAAATCCATTTGCTAAGTGCTAAAGAGGCAGAAATGTACGAACTCTTTGGCGTAAATTACCGGAAAGTAACCGGCCCTGCCCAATTCCTACACAACAACACGTATATCCTTTGCGATACAGCCCTGTGGAACACCCAAGAAAACTGTTTGGACGCAGTAGGCAATATTGAAATCATCCAAGACGGTACAAAACTTACGGGAGAAACCATTCATTATATGGGAGACGCCAATATTGCAGAAGTCCGTGGAAGGGTCGTAGAGCTTATAGACAAAGACAACAACAGGCTTCGCACAAGACACTTGAACTTCAACACAAAAGACAGCATTGGGTATTTTTTCAACGGAGCTTCCATGCTCGACAAAGACAGCACCATCTTGGAAAGCCGCAGAGGCTACTACTATTCCAAAGAAAAACTGTTCTGTTTCTATGAAAATGTGGAAATAGGAACAGATACGTTAAAAATAAAAGCAGACTCTTTGTATTTTCATTCAGACATCAACTTTGCAGAATTTTGGGGGAACATTCAAGCATGGCATGCAGACGGATTTTTGACTTCAGCTGAAGGTACGTATGATAAAGACAAGGAATGGCTGCATTTCAAAGACAACGTACTCATTATTACCCAAGAACAAGAAATACGAGCACAAGATGTCTTCTACGACAGAAACAACCTTTCAGGCGTATTAAAAAAGGACATACAAGTGCGCGATACCACACAACAAACACTCTTACTGGCAGATCGTCTGGATTTTACAAGGCAACCGGATTGGGTACAAGCTACAGAAGACCCCGTTTGGATTGCGTACGAAAAGGACAAAGAAACATTGGCTACCGATTCTCTTTTTTTAAGAGCAGACACCTTACGCCTTTTCACTGTTACCTACGGGACCATGGACTCTTTGGAAAGAGAAAGGGCTTTGGCTCGGCAATCCGTTCCCGTAAGAGGACAGCCCGGAACAGCAGACACCTTGGACGCCCTCACTCCTGCAGACTCCACACATACCTCTGTGCCGGAAGAAACGTTACAGGAAATAGCGCTATCAGACAGTACGGCAACAGAATCTGCAAACTTTGCCATAGACACCACAGATATCCATACGTTTTTACTCTATGCAGACAGTCTGTTGCTAGCTACCGTACACCACCTGGGTGATAGTTTGTTGCAAACCACAGAAGTGCATTTGTTGTATGCATACAACAAAGTCAAGGCGTATAAAAGCGACTTGCAATCTGTCTGCGACTCTATGGTATTCAACAGCATAGATTCTATTTTACGCCAATACGGAAAACCCGTATTGTGGAATGAAGAGAGCCAGTTGAGTGCAGACAGCATTTGGTTTCGTTTTAGTCGTGACTCTTTATACAAAGTAGACTTTTATACGAACGCATTCCTCATATCTCAAGAAGAAGACTTTTTCCATCAGATAAAAGGAGATCTGATGCAGGCGCACATAAAAGACAACGACGTATACAAGTTTGATATCTTGGAAAATACAAAAGCCCTTTTTTATATTCCGGAAGACAGCCTGATCACGTCATTGAACATCAAAGAGTGTGATGAAATGCATGTGTTTCTTGAAGAAAGAAGGGCCCGACGCATTGTCTACAAGCAATCTGTCAAAAGCGATGTCATACCTCTTTTTGATTTACGCAAAGACCAAGAAAAGTTGGCCGGGTTCCAGTGGCGAGAAGGAGAAAGACCGCCGGACAGACATGCCATAACAGACCGTACGATCGTAAGCATTGTGTACGAACCGGAACAAATCTATAAAGAACCTCTATACCCTTATACGCTAAGATTCTTTCCTATAGAACATTCCCGCTCCGATGTCACAAAAAGCGCATTACCCGGTGCGGCTCAGAAAGAACTTGGCGCGAGAGAAAGAATGCCGTCTGCGGAGCCCACATCGGTACCAACGCAAAAGACAGAACGCATTCCAAAAGACACGAGAAAAAGCACACCTACAAGGGAACTGAAACAACTTCAATTAAAGAGTAAGGAACTGATACAATTGTAAAGCATCTCTTGCTGTACTCAAGTTCAGCTTGTGCTCCTTTATGTAGGTATCTATTTCTGTTTTCCTGTCCGGGAAGAATTTTCTAAAGTTCCTTTTTGACGTATTATACAGCTTCTCTCCATCATAAAGCAAAGCATAGTGGGCAATAGAATATGGAATCCTTCGTAAACTCTTTAAACGTTCAGACCTGTTGCCATCCATGTCGTAAATCATATCTACACTGGAAATGGCAGAAGTAGCATCTGTCGTTCCATAAGCCCCAATCTTCTGATCTGTATGTACGTTCACTACAGATCTAAGGCACAAAGCAGTAGCTCCTGAAGTAGCAATGATGCGCGTCCATATTTTATCATGCCTCAAGTAGGTATCGGGACCTATCGAAAGCAAACGGGCTGCATTTTGATTCTTCATTTGCAAGGTGTCTTTATTGGCATCTATAAAGTGCAATTCCGACCCCGGCAAATAAATATTCATAATTCCGTCTGCAGTACTTCTATCATGAAAAAGTACGGTGCCTTTTTGAAATTCTTTATACATGTATATCATGTCGTCGGGAAGAATTTCATTCAAATCTGTTCCAATAGCCGCCTCTACCATGCCGCGTTTGATTGTTTGAGCTTGAGTGACAATAGGGCATAAAAGAAGCATCGCTATTATGGAAATAATAGACAAAACATTTCTTTTCATAGCTAATGGTTTTACCAGGCGTAAAGAGGCAACCCGCCCATCAATTCTTTTACTCTTTTCTTAACACGCTCAATAACCACTTGGTCTTCCGGATTGCTCAGCACTTCGTCTACCAAAGCCACAATCGTTTCCATATCGTGTTCTTTCAGACCGCGTGTGGTTACAGCCGGCGTTCCTACGCGAATACCTGACGTTTGGAAAGGTGAACGCGAATCAAAAGGTACCATGTTTTTATTCACGGTGATGTCTGCTTTTACCAATACGTTTTCTGCTACTTTTCCGGTAAGTTCCGGGAACTTAGAACGCAAATCAATCAGCAGCAAATGGTTATCCGTTCCTCCGGAAACCAATGTGTAATTCCTTTCAGAGAAAGCCTTGGCCATAGACTGTGCATTTTTCTGCACTTGAATTTGATAATCTTTAAATTCCGGCTGCAGGGCTTCAAAGAAAGCTACTGCTTTAGCAGCTATCACGTGCTCCAGAGGTCCTCCTTGAACACCTGGGAAAACACTGGAATTGATCAAAGAGGACATCTTTCTTACTACCCCTTTTGGTGTTGTAATTCCCCACGGGTTGTCAAAGTCTTTTCCTATAAGGATAATACCTCCTCTGGGGCCACGTAACGTTTTGTGTGTGGTAGATGTCACTATGTGAGCATGCTTGACGGGGTTGTCCAACAGACCGGCGGCTATCAGCCCGGCCGGATGCGCCATGTCTACCATGAAAATGGCTCCAACTTTATCAGCAATCTGACGCATTCTGGCATAATCCCATTCTCTGGGGAAAGCGGAACCTCCTCCAATAATCATTTTGGGTTTGTGTTCCAAAGCCAAACGCTCCATTTCATCGTAATCAAGCGCTCCCGTCTTTTCATCTAATGTATAAGCAACAGGATTGTAGAGAATCCCCGAAAAGTTAACGGGCGAACCGTGCGTCAAGTGGCCTCCGTGTGCCAAGTCCAATCCCATAAACGTATCACCGGCCTTCATGCATGCCAGAAAAACGGCCATGTTGGCTTGTGCACCCGAATGCGGCTGCACATTGGCATACTCTGCTTCAAACAATTCACAAATTCTGTCAATACACAATTGTTCAGACTTGTCAACTATTTCGCATCCTCCGTAATAACGTGCTCCGGGGTATCCTTCTGCATATTTGTTTGTTAATACAGACCCCATGGCATCAAGTACTTGAGAACTGACAAAGTTCTCAGATGCAATCAGTTCAATACCATTAATCTGACGATTCTCTTCCTTTCTGATCAAATCAAAAAGTGCAATATCCTGTTTCATATTTTTAAAATGTAATCTATTACTCTTCACCGGCTACTTCAACTTCTACAGTAGCTGAAATATCGCGGTAAATTTTAACAACTGCCGGATGAACACCTATTTCCTTAAGGGCATCTTTCCCGGGAAACGTGATGTTCCGTCTGTCAACTTCCATTCCCTGTGCAGCAATAGCCTCTGCCACTTGAATGTTGTTCACAGAACCGAATACTTTCCCTGTACCGCTTACTTTTGTGGTAATAGTTAAGCGCATACCTTCCAGTTTGTCTGCCAGAGCTTGGGCTTCTTTACGAACTTCGGCTTCTTTATGAGCACGCTGCCTCAAGTTCTCTTCGTGTACTTTCTTAGCTGACGGAGTCGCCATGATGGCCATCCCTCTGGGGATTAAATAATTTGTGGCATATCCGTTACGAACTTGTACTATGTCGTCTTTATCTCCCAGATTGGGAACGTCTTGTTTCAAAATAATTTCCATACCGGTTCCTCCTTATTTAAGTAAGTCTGTTACATAAGGCAACAAGGCCAAGTGCCTGGCACGTTTCACCGCCTGAGCCACTTTCCTTTGGAATTTTAAAGACGTACCGGTAATTCTGCGCGGCAGAATTTTACCTTGTTCGTTTAAGAAACGTTTCAAAAACTCAGGATCTTTATAATCTATATACTTAATCCCTGCCTTTTTAAAACGACAGTATTTTTTCTTCTTCACCTCAAATGTAGGTGGGTTTAAAAAACGAATTTCTTTATTTGCCATGATTAATCCTCCTCGTCAATGTCAATGTCATCATCCAAATCCGGTTTCTTCACTTTAGGAGCTGGTTTTTCTTCCTTTACAGGCACCGGGTCTTTTGATTTTGTGTTTCTCTTTTCTGCATACGCTATGGCATGTTTGTCCATAGCAAATGTCAAGAAACGAATTACGCGTTCGTCCCTGCGGTATTGCAATTCCAATCTGGCAACAAAGTCCGGTGTTGCCTTAAAACCGATTAAATGGTAAAAACCGGTTGATTTTTTCTGGATGGGGTAAGCTAATTTTTTCAGCCCCCAGTCCTCCTCGTAAACAATCTCGCCTTCACCGGCCAGGATTAGATCACGATACTTTGCAACCGCTTCCTTCATCTGAACATCAGACAAAACGGGAGTTAAAATGAAAACGGTTTCGTACTGTCTAAGCATAGTTACTGATTAATTAATGATTTAAATATAAAAGGGCTGCAAAGATAAGGAATTCTTGCAGCCCTACAAATTATATGTAAGGAAAATTCCTTATTGTTTTACCGGTGCATTCTTTAATGTTTCTACCAACAAGTCCCAGAATTTCTGGACAGTGGGTATCAAACAACGCTCATCGGGTGAGTGAGGTGACCGAATAGTAGGTCCAAAAGAAATCATGTCCCAATGCGGATAGTGGCCTCCTAAAATACCGCACTCCAAGCCTGCATGGATGGCTTTCACTTCTGCATCTTTCCCGTACATTTCTTTGTACGTTTTCAACATGGCCTGCAAAATGGGTGATTCCATGTTGGGCTGCCAGCCGGGATATGCCCCGGAAAAAGAGCTCTTTGCTCCTATATTGGCAAAACAGCAAGCCAAGGCCGTACCCATATCGGTTTTGGCCGTATCTACCATACTCCGTAACAAGCAATGCACTTCTGCTTTTCCTTCTTTGGCTTTGAAAATAGCCAAGTTGGAAGACGTTTCCACCAATCCGGGCATGGAATCACTCATGGCCCATACACCATTGGGTGCTGCATAAACAGCCCTTACTATTTTACGGGCCGTCTGGTCGGGGATGATTTGTGCAGGA
>DUNA01000089.1 GCA_012839605.1 Bacteroidales bacterium | reverse complement strand
GCTCCACACGTAGCCGGTATAGCGGCTTTGGTATTATCTGCCGCAGTAGAGCACAACATTCCCATGACCGTAGAAAAATTAAGAGATATTTTGGAAAGAAGTTGTTGGGATATTTATAAGTACAACGACTCAAAGTATGAAGGCGGATTGGGGCGAGGTCAGATTGACGCCGGTTTTGCTATGCAGATTCTTTTAGCAGGAGAGGACCAGCCCGTAGAACAGCCGCAACATGTGCAGACAACTGCAGGAGAGTACGACGTACGGGTTACTTGGGAAGTGCCGGCAGATTTCTTTGGAAACGCCATTGTATCCACTGACGCTTACATTGGGTTAAAAACATTGGAAGGCGTAGATTTTGACCATTTGCCCGTGGGATACAAGAAAATGGTTGTTAAAAATGACAAAGAGGCGGGGCAAACAGATGGCATAGTATTTTCTGATTTGTCACCGGGAACTTCTTATTATTTTGCCCTTGTGGCTGTAGACCGCCAAGGATTGCAGTCTGAACCCGTGTTTTTTAAAACAAAAACACAAGATGCAGCAACGGACCCTGATGATAACAACAGACAGGTGTTTCAACTGCATCCAAATCCCTTTAAGGAGTCTTTATTTCTTGCTTTTCCAAAATCAGCCCGTGAAAAGAAAATAGCTATTCGCATTTTAAACGCAATAGGAAATCGTGTGTATACAGATGAAGTGATTGGTGGTACGGAGCCTTATCAAATGAATTTGAAGCATTTGGCAGCGGGAGTGTATACAGTTATCATTACAAATCAAGAAGAAGAAGAAGCATATGTGGTCATCAAACATTAGAAAATGGTTACTGCTTGTAGCTTGCTATCTATTTACAACAGTTCATGCACAGGCACAATCCGGTATAGGTACACAGGCTGTACCTTTTTTGGAAATAACAACTAGTGCGCGCCATGCAGGAATGGGTGGATACGGTCTGTTTCATTCAGAGGCTACCGGTATTTTCACAAATGCGGCTGCCGGGATATTTTCAAATACACCGTTTGGCGTTGGAACAACCCTTTCTGCCCGTAAAAACCTGAAGGATGGCAACTTGTATGCGGTAGGAAGTTTTTACAATTGGAACAAAAACAACGGATTGGCTTTTGGAGTTCGTTATTTTGCCCATCCGCGGGTGTCGTTTACAGAAGGACTTCTTCAGGTTGCTCCTGTTAACTTTTATAGACCTACAGATGCCGCCGTGGATTTGGCTTATATCAGGCGACTTACAGAAAAGCTTTCTGTTTCAGCTACCGCACGTTACGTATATTCTGATTTAGGCACTTCGCAGGACTTTGGAAAAGGAATGGGATTTGCGGCAGATTTGGGATTGGTCTATGAAAATGTACTACCGGAAACCGTTCTTATAACGTGGAGGACGGGGCTGTTGGCTTCCAACTTTGGCACTCCTATGTATTACGGTTCAACAACGTATACCATGCCCTTTTCCGTAAAATGGGCCAATACGTTTGCTTTGCCTCTTTCAGAGAATCATATTTTCAACGTTGTTTTGAATGGAGGGTACAGGATTTTGCCTGTCGGTTTTTCCGCTATTGAAGGAAATGTGGGGCTGGAATACAACATGTTCAAATACGGTTTTTTACGAGCCGGTTACCACGTGGGACATGAAGAGAGAGGATTGGGCAATTTTCTATCTTTGGGAGCGGGAGCTGCATTTGCCTGGTTTAAGGTAGATGTGGCCTATTGGTTGGGAACAAAAGACGAAGCGTATAAAAACATTTTATACTTGAGTTTGAGCATCTTTTTCTAATGCAATAAAAAAATGAAATTATGACAAAACATTCGAGAAAAACATATGGGATAAAAGCCGTTATTCTTTTTCTGTTTGTTTTCCTTTCTGTACAGTGCCAGCAAAAAACCATCATAGAAGGGAAAGGCGATTTGTACGTGTTGTACCAAGAGGATAACAGTTATAGGATAGTGGCAGCCGGAGTGGATGGGGAATTGATAGATACATTATTTAGTAAAATGCCCGCCAATTTGTTGTTTAGATATCATGCAGCGGAAGAAGAAACAGATGTGGCATTTGATTTTGCATTACACAGAGAAAAACCCAAGTGGCGTTTGTTTGCCAAAAACAAACGTACAGGAAGCAAGCTGCCGGAAAAAACGTTGGTTGTTTCCGACTTGCACGGAAGATTGGATGCTTTTGCGGCGCTTTTAACCGGCAATGGAGTTACAGACGACGACTATTCCTGGACGTTTGGAACGAACAGGCTGGTGTTCATAGGAGATATCTTAGACAGAGGACGGGATGACAATGGAATTGCCTGGCTCTTATACAAATTGCAGGAAGAAGCCAAGAGGGTTGGGGGAGAAGTTGTGTTTCTTCAAGGAAATCATGAGGATTTGGTGTTGAAAAACGATCTCAGATATGTACACAAAGAACACCTGGCTTTTGCAGATACGATGGGTATTCCCTATGCCGATTTGTATGGAGACCATACTGTATTAGGGTCCTGGATTCGCAACAGTCCCTTGATATTTGTGAACGGAGACTTCTTATTTGTTCATGCCGGTATGAGCCCGGTTATGGTAGATCAGGAGTACAGCGTTGAAGAAATCAACCAATTGGTGCAGGAGTATATTGGCTATCCGACAAAAGAAAAGAAAGAACTGCATCCTAGAAATGAAGTGTTGTTTGGTAGGGATGGACCGCTCTGGTACCGGGGGTTGGTGTTTGATTCGGAAAAATATCCTCCTATTGATTCCGACGATCTGGATAAAGTGTTGCAATATTACGATGTCAAACACATAGTAGTAGGACACTCAGAAGTAAAAGAAATAGAAGAGCGTTACGACCGACGCGTTTACGCCGTCAATGTCAAACACGCAAAAAACTTCAAGAAAAACCGTACGGCCGGTTTGATGATCTGTGTAGACACCTTATACGCAGTTACATATGCCGGGGAACAACGATTTTTTTAGATGGCGTGACGATATCCTTGCACTTTGTTCCAACCGCCACGGGTAAAATCGGGGACGGCTACCGGTGCACTACCGTTTTCAATGGAGATGCTTCCTAAAGCTCCTACACAGCTCCATTCTGCCAGGTCGTACACATCCATGTCTAAGGGCAAACCGTTTCGTAGGCAGTAAATCAGACGATAGTCCATGATAAAGTCCATGCCTCCGTGTCCTCCTATCGTTCTAGCTTGTTCTTCCAGTTCCTTTTGGATAGGATGCTTGTATTGTTCCATAAGCAAGCGTCTTGTTTGTTCAGGCACATACCTGTGTGCATTCAGATTTTCTAAATCGGGGGTACCTTCTGTTTCTATCTGAGAAGATTCTAAAGCGTACCCGGGAAAAGGGTATTTGTTGGCAAAGCCTTTTGTTCCGGAAAGTTGGTACATCCTGCTGTAAGGCCTGGGAGAAGAGACATCGTGTTGCAGATGTATGGTCTTTCCCTTTTCTGTGCGGATAATGGTCATGGTATTCTGTCCGTTTGCAAACGCGTAGGCTTCTTCCGGGTCAACGCCTCGGCTTTGAATCAAAAATTCCGGGATGTTTACAGGTTTTGTTTCCATGGCAACCAAGACGTTCATCTTGTCTCCGCGGTGGATATCAAGGGCTTGGCACACAGGCCCCAGCCCATGTGTTGCGTAGAGGTCTCCTTTGAAAGCACGGTTGGCTTCCATGCGCCAATCTCCTTCGTAATAGTCCCAGAAATCTTCCAAGTTGTGTATATAGGCCCCCTCGGCATGTAGGATTTCTCCGAACAAGCCTTGTTGCGCCATGTGAAGGGTTGTCAATTCAAAGAAGTCGTATACGCAATTTTCCAGCATCATGCAATGCTTGCGTGTTCTTTCCGACGTATTGATAATTTGCCATATTTCATCCAAATCCATGGCACCCGGCACTTCTACTGCTACGTGTTTGCCTTTTTCCATGGCGTATACGGCCATTTGGGCATGCATTTTCCAGTCGGTTACAATGTATACCAAGTCTATATCGTCTCTGTCACACAATTCTTTCCAACTGTCGTCGCTGCCACTATATCCGGCAGCCGCAGGAAAACCGGCTTGTTCCAGTATTTTCTGTGTTCCGGTTACACGGTCTTCGTGTTTGTCACAAAGGGCTACAATATGTACGCCCGGAATGTGGGTGAAACGACGAACGGCTCCGGGGCCGCGCATACCCAATCCAATAAAACCTACACGAACCGTATCCAAAGCAGGTGCGGCAAAGGCTATCATGTCTTCCTGGCCGGCAGGACGTGGAGGTACTTTTGTTTGGATGGGGACTGAAGGGCTGCAGGCTATCCAAAAGACACAGATGGCCGAAAAGAGGAGTTTGTAAAAATGTTTCATGGTAAGAGGTATTAATATTCTATGCCGGGACGGGCTTGCACCCCTTTGTCCCAATAATGTTTGATGTTTTTCATTTCAGTAACTAAATCTGCTTTCTCCAAAAGGGCCGGAGGAGCGTATCTTCCGGTAATCACAACTTCTGTAGCGGGATGCTTTTTATCAAGTATGGCAAGCAAATCTTCTATAGAAAACAAATGGTAATGCAACGCTATACAGGCTTCGTCCAAAACGACCAATCCATAATGGCCCGAGGACAATGCCGTGGCGGCTTCTTGGAGTCCTTGTACAGCCAGTCGGATGTCTGCCTCTTCCGGAGTTTTGTGAATAAAACAGTCTCTGCCGTACTGACGAATGGTAATGCCGGGAATGTGTTGCTGTATGGCTTTGACTTCTGCGTATGCTTTGCCTTTTACAAATTGAGCAAAGAAAACAGCTTTCCCTGCTCCTACAGCTCTTAGGGCTAATCCCAAGGAAGCTGTGGTCTTTCCTTTTCCGTCTCCGGTATATACATGAATATATCCTTTTTCGGTTTTCATACCAGTTGCTTAGATCTATACAATATTAATATAAAATGACGGATTTTCTTATTTTTACACCATGAATAATACGTTTAAAGCCTATACAGGTTTGATTTTAATGATTCTGATAGTTGGATTTTCCTTTTTATTTGTAAAGATGGGACTGGCCGTAGCTAATAGTTATGATCATCTGGCTCACAGGTTTAACGCGGCTTTTCTTTTTGTTTTGGTGTTGTGGGGATCGGGGGTTATTAAGTTGAAAAAGATAGAAAACAAGGAATGGTTGAAGATCATAGGAGTCTCTTTTTTTACCCCGTCTTATGTTTTGGCTTTCAGACAGTAGGCTTGGAATACGCCACTACCTCTCAAGCCGGAATTATTTTTGCGCTAGTGCCTGTATTGACGTTGTTGGGCGGAGCCTTGTTTTTGAAAGAAAAAACTTCCATTAAACAAAAGATAGGCATCATTGTTTCTGTTGCCGGTGTTATTTATTTGTTTACCGGGAATAGTCAGGCAGAGTCAGGCAATCTCAAAGGAACGGCTTTGTTGTTGCTTTCCGTAACGGCTATGGTCGTATATTACATGATTGGGAAGAAACTGCTGCAACGTCATGACTCTATGCTTTTAACAGCCATCATGATTGTAGTGGGATTTGTTATTTTTAATGGGCTTTCTTTGGGACGCCACCTATATTACGGAACAATTTCCGAGTATGTAAGTCCGTTGCTTCATTCCCGCTTTCTGATTTCCATTATATACTTGGGTGTATTGTCTTCTGTCCTGACGTCTTTTTTCTCAAACTATGCCCTTGTCCATATATCAACAACACAGATTAGTGTTTTTAATAACCTGATACCTATTGTTACCATACTTGCCGGGGTGTTCTTACTTAATGAAAGCTTATCTGTCAGACAAATAGTTGGAGGAATAGCCGTATTATTGGGAGTGGTTTTGGTAGTAGGAATCAGTTACAAAAAGAACGTAAAATAAACACAATGAAAAAAAGAATACAAATTGCAAAAACAGCTCCGGCTGCCTACAAGGCTATGCTGGACATGGAGAAATACCTGGAAAAGAGCGGATTGGACAAGAGGTTGTATGAGTTGATAAAGACAAGAGCTTCTCAGATTAACGGATGTGCCTATTGTCTGAACATGCACACCCGGGATGCCCTAAAACTGGGAGAAACTCCACAACGTCTTTTCCTGTTGGATGCCTGGCGGGAAACGGATCTTTATACAGAAAAAGAAAGAGCAGCACTGGCTCTGACAGAGTCCATAACGCTGGTGGCAGAGAATCATGTGCCGGACAAGGTGTACCTAAAAGCAGCGGAACACTTTACAGAAAAAGAGCTGGCTGCCGTCATTATGGCAGTGGTAGCCATCAATGCATGGAATAGGATTTCTATTGCAACAAAAACACCACTCGATTAAAAATGCCTATATTCACGGCTTAAACCAAAGAGAACAATGCTTAGTTGGACAGAAATAACCATCCGCCTGTTTATGGCAGCTTTTTTTGGTGGACTCATTGGAATTGAAAGAGAGAGAAGGGTTTGGGTAGCCGGTATGAGGACGCATATGATGGTGTGCGTGGGTGCCTGCCTGGTTATGATTGTATCTGCTTATGGTTTTTCAGAAGTCTTGGGGTCTGACTTTATGGGTTTGGATCCTTCCCGGGTGGCTGCACAAGTGGTGAGCGGCATAGGCTTTATTGGAGCCGGTACTATATTGTTTTCCAGACACGGGAGGGTTCGCGGATTGACTACAGCAGCCGGCCTTTGGACAGTAGCCGCTATTGGTCTGGCTACCGGCGGAGGTCTTTATTATGCGGCAGCTATTACTACGCTTATTGCTTTAATCATTTTGTGGGCTATCCAGCCTTTAGAATTTTACATTGCAGGAAGGTTGTTGAAAAACACGCTTAAAATAACTGCTACCGCCGATTTTATCTGGTCGGAATGGGTGAAGCAACTGAAGAAAAAAGAAGCCCTTCAGATAGAATCTGTTAGAATGGATAAAGAAGGAAGCAAATTCAGTTACCAAATACGTTTTGAGAGTGTAAATGAAGATTTGGTGAATCGGATTATAGACGAACTTAAGGCAGAGCCTTCCGTAATAGAATTTTCCTGGTCTCGCAATTAAAATAAATTATGAAAGTTTTTAAAAAAGTATTCTTAACAGCAGCAACCGTTTTTGTGGTTGCTGTTTCTTGTACCACAAGAGAAAATAGATTGGTGGCTATAGTAGCGGATTCCGGTGTCATCGAACACAACGCAGAAGCTTTAGCAAACTATGCCGCCTCTATAGAAGCAAACGGCATCAAAACATGCATCATTGAAGATGTATGGCAAGTTCCCGATTCCATTCGCGCCACTTTAAAAGAGTTGTATTTAAACGAACACCTGGAGGGTGTTGTTTTTGTAGGCGATATACCCATCCCTATGGTGAGAAACGGACAACACTTGACTACGGCTTTTAAAATGGATCAATCCAGGCCGTGGGAACAATCGTCCGTACCTTCCGATAGGTTTTATGACGACTTTGATTTGGAATTTGATTTTCTAAAGAGAGATTCAATATATAGTCTTTATTATTACTACAACCTTTCTCCCAAAGGCAGGCAGTCCGTAAACAGTGATATATATAGTGCTCGGATTAAGCCTCCTGTTTACGATGGAAAAACAAGGTATGAGCTGCTGGATGACTATTTTCAAAAAATAGTAGAAGACAAAAAGATGGCTAGGAACATTTCCCAAGTGACGTATTTTGCAGGACACGGATACAATTCCGATTGTATGGTGGCTAGAGCCGATGAGAAAATAGCGCTGACAAGTCAATTCTCAACACTGGCTTCAGGCGAGGGAAATCTGACGTTTATAGACCACACATATGACGATTATGTAAGAGCCCGTCTGATGGCAGAGTTGACACGGGAAGACTTGGATTTGGCCATTTTGCACCACCACGGCGGTGACGACATGCAATATCTGAACGGTACACCCAGGAGCAATCTTACCAGTCAATGGTTGGAAATGTCCAAAAGGTTCTTTAGAAGCAGAATACGGCGTGCCAAAGATCCGCAGGCGACAATGAAATATTATATGGACCAGTACAACGTGCCTCGTTCTTGGGTATCGAATGCCTTTGATCCGGCTGTGATGAAGCAAGACAGTTTGTTGGACGCCATGACAGATATCCATATAAAAGACATGGACGGATACGCACCGGCTGTACCTTTTATTATGTTGGACGCTTGCTTTACCGGCTCTTTCCATTTGGATGATTACATTAGCGGCCATTATGTTTTCAATCCCGGTCATACAGTTGTGGTAAAAGCCAATTCCGTTAATTCCTTACAGGATATTTGGCCGGATCAATTGATTGGACTTCTGGAATTGGGAGTGAGTGTCGGCAATTGGGCTAGGGACCTGTTTACCTTGGAATCGCACTTGATTGGTGATCCTACATACAGGTATGCGGCTGCGCGTAAAGATTTGGCATCTTTGGATTATGCCGTATCCCGGAAAAAGAAGAACGTGAGAACATGGAAGAAGCTTTTGAGGGACGAACATCCGGAAGTTCGAGGGTTGGCTATGAAGATGTTGTTTAAAAACAAGGCACTTACGTATGAAGACTTGCTTCATATTCAAAAGAACGATCCGTTGCCTGTCATTCGTCTGATGGCATTTGATCTGATCGGCAAGAAAAACAATCCGGTGTTGGTAGAGGCTATCATAGCAGGTCTTTATGACAACCACGAAATGATTCGTCGCTTTGCTGCCAAGAAAGCTGCTGTCAATCAATCGCCGGAACTGCTTAGTCATGTAGTTCCCATGGGTATGGAACCGGGCATCAGCAAACGTGTGGAATTCAACATTACAACGGCTGTAATGCAATACAAGAAAGACGAAGTGTTGACACTTTTTGATGAAGCTTTGAAAACGTGGAAAGGAGCTTGGGCAGAAGAATTAGCCACGCAAAGGGCATACCTGGAGAGAAGGTTGACAAGCAGTGAGAATGATTTTGGAAATTTGATGAACCTTGATGCCAAACCGTTGAATAAACGGTTGACATTGTCTGCATTGAGGAATTCCAACAATATTGCATACCTGGATGAGCTTTTCCATTTTATGGAGAACTCTAAAGAAGACAACCTGCGCCTTACTTTGGCAGAGGCGTTTGCTTGGTATACGTGTTCCTGGAAAAAGGATGAGATTATTGATTTCTGCCGCAATCAGGCAGCCATTGAAGAAAACGAAACAATAAAAGACCAGTTGCAAAGGACATTGGCCAGGCTCCTGGACTAAATAAAAACCAATTGATAAACATATTTACTATGAAGAGTTTCAAACACATTTTGCTTCCGGCTTTCATTATGTTGGCGGTATGTGTTGCAGGTATGGGAACAAGCTATGCCCAAGCAACATCTGCTACGTTGAAAGGGAAGGTAGTTGAAATGGAAGATGGACAAACTCCGGTAGGCTTTGCCACGGTACAAGTATTGCCACACGGTTTGGCTACGGCTACCAATAATAACGGAGAATTCATTTTCAGAAACATTGCACCGGGAAGAGTAAACGTGAGGATAGATTTTTTGGGTATGGAACCTGTTGATACCACGATTCACCTTGCTCCGGGCAGTGAAGCCTTGTATGTTTTTAAAATGCAACACAGTTCCTTCCGATTGGACGAGGTGTCTGTGGTTGCACAAGAAAGCAAAGCAGGCCGGGCAACGGCCTCTAACATTTCTCGCCAGGCTATGGACCACTTACAGACGAGTTCACTGGCGGATATTATGCAGTTGTTGCCGGGTGGAGTAACGGAAAACCCCAACCTGTCTATTGCAAAAACATTCAGTATCAGAACTTCCGGAAGAACGGCTTCCGAGATGAACAGTCTGGGAACGTCTATTATTGTAGACGGTTCGCCTTTGTCCAACAACGCCAACATGCAAACGTTGTCTCCGGCTATATCGGGTGGAGGTGTTGCTGTTGCCGGCGGTTCATCTCCCAGTTCGGGGTTGGATATTAGAAGTATCTCCACAGACAATATTGAATCTATAGAAGTCATCCGGGGGATCCCCTCTGTAGAGTACGGAGACTTGACTTCCGGTGCTGTAATCGTTCGGTCTAAAGCCGGACGTGAACCGTTGACCATTCGCTTTAAAACAGATCCGCGTATTTATCAGACATCGGTCAGTAAAGGATTGAGTTTGGGAGAAAAAGCAGGAAACCTGAACATCAGTGGAGACTATGCTTATAGCGTTTCTGATGTTACACAATCGTATGCCTTTTATCAAAGAGCAACGGCAAAAGCTATGTATTCCAACTTGTTCGGGAATTTATCCAGCAATACGTCTTTTGATTTTTCGCTGGGTAAAGATACGCGTTTGAGGAATCCGGACGATGAAAGAAACCAATTGGCTACAGGTGCCAACGATATGGGATTTCGTTTGAATACGAACGGAACTTGGAATATCAACCGCGGTTGGTTGAAGAACATCAAGTATGCCGTATCCGGCAACTATAGGGATAAGCATTCCTTCAGGCAAGAATTGTTAGGAAACGCATTTGCTGCATATTCCATGTCAGAAACGGATGGAGCTGTTTTGAGTAACCGTCCCGGGCAAAAAGTATATGATATCAACGGCAATGAATTGACAAATATTCCGGGTTCGGAAACAGGGCTTATTGCCACGTTCTTGCCTAACGAATATTTTAGTCGTTACGATATTTATGGTAAAGAAGTAAACATCTTTGCCAATGTCAACGCTACGTTCTCTAAGACGGTAGGGAACGTTACCAACAGAATATTGGTAGGAGCCGGTTTCAAATCTGACGGCAACTTGGGTGATGGAAAAGTGTATGATTTGAACAATCCTCCATATAGGGTTTTGTCTGCAGAAAATTCATCACCAAGACCCAGGAAATACTCTTCCATTCCTTTTATCAATCAGGCTTCTCTGTACGCAGAAGAAAACCTATCGTGGGTTATGGGAAACAGAGAATTGATTGTACAAGCCGGAGTGCGGTATGACAACATCAACGGAAAGAACGCCTTGTCTCCAAGGGCCAACCTGTCCTTTGACATCATTCCGGAAAGGCTATGGATACGTGGGGGTTACGGAGTTCATGCCAAAGCACCCACCGTGCTGTACTTGTACCCGGAAAGCGCCTATTTTGATTTTGTGCATTACAACACCCTCAACAGCTCGTCGGTGCCTGAAGCCGAACAATTGTTGATTGCCACCACAAGGTCTTTCGATACGTCTAATAAAGACTTGGAAATTGCAAAGAATAAGAAAGCCGAGATAGGTATTGATTTGCGCATAAAGAAAATGCGTTTTTCTGTGACGGCTTTTCACGAAAGGATTTCAAACGGATACAATTTGGGATACACGGCAGATAATTACAGACTCATTAAGTACACCCAGTACGATGTGGGCGAAGATGTTCCCGGATCCATTCCCATACTAAAAGAAAAGCAAACCAGCAATGTGTTTGTTCGCTATGCAAGTCCTATGAATAATGTCAATGCCAAAACAAAAGGGATTGAATTTGATTTTGACTTTGGAAGGATTGATGCCATTCGAACATCGTTTGTACTCAATGGAGCTTATATTAGAGCCACTGAGTGGCTGAATCAACATAGATTCAGTAGCAGGAAACCCCTGAACAGCTTGGAATACAACGTAGGTATTTATGATAAAGACTATTCCAAGGACGAGGACGAACGCTTGGTAACTACCTTGCGTGTTATCCATAACATTCCGTCTATAGGTTTTGTATTGACAGCTACGGTTCAGGTGAACTGGATAAACAAATTCTGGACAAATTATGGAAACGACACCATGTTTGTATCGTATATTTCCAGACAGGATGGACAGGTGAAACCTTTTGATCCGGCCATGAAAAACGACCCGGAGTTTGTTTACATGTTTGAACCAAGAAACGAAACCCGTTTTATAGCAGAGTCACACTTTCCTGTGGTGCTCTTTAACTTCCACCTGACTAAAGAAATAGGTGATAAGGTGAAAGCTTCTTTTTATGCCAACAACATGTTCAATTACAGACCTATGTATGAAAGCAAGAGAAGCCCGGGATCGTTTACCCGTTTGAGCATTCCCATGTATTTTGGGTTTGAATTATTAGTGTCGATTAAATAGAATAAACATTGCTGATATGAAAAAGATAAGATATATCTCGTATGCTTTCGCAGTAATGGCTTTGGTTGTTACAGGTTGTACACAATTCAAAGACATTTCTGACATAGGCAGGATAGAGGCATTGAGTGCACAAATTTCCGTTACCCTTGATGTGGGGTCGGCGCCCATGCCCGACAACTTAAACGTTAAGTTGGTCAACTTTGAAGAAAGGTATGAACTGAACGCAACAATGGCTCCGGATCAAACCATAACTGTTACAGATATTCTTCCGGGAATATATACAGTAACCGTGAGCTCAGAAAAAAATGAACACGGCTTTACCTACAACTACAGTGGCAATGCGGTCAATATTGATATTGTTACTGATAATAAGCCGGTTTCCATTAAAGTGGGAGCGTCTAAATCGGGGGCTTTGGTTTTCAAAGAAGTATATTACTCCGGCTCAAGAACACCTACGGGTGGTAGCTATTTTAGGGATCAATTTTATGAAATATACAACAACAGCGATGCTGTTCAGAACGTAAGAGGTCTTTGTATAGCTATTTTGAATCCGCTGACAGCTACAGCCAATTTGCCGGTATGGGACGGTCCCGATGCAGACAAATACGTTTATGCAGGCACCATTTGGCAAGTTCCGGATGATACGGATTATCCGCTCAACCCCGGGGAATCCATTATTATTGCCCAAATGGCTGATGATCATCAAAAATCGAATTTGAATCCTACATCACCGGTAAACTTATTGAGTGCTGAATTTGAAACATTCATTAACACAACGGCCATTATTCAGGACAACCCGGCCATTAACATGGATATGGCTTTCTGGCCCAGGCCTACGCCACAGTGGTTGACAACGGTCTTTGGAGGGGCATTTGTAATCTTTATGCCTTCTATCCCTATTGACCCGAACAGCGAAACAGAGGTGGTAAGCCCTGTTGGACAAACAGCACAAAGTTATCGCATTCCTATTGAGGATGTGATAGATGCACTGGAGAATGTGGGTAACGAAAACCAAATGCAGCTCAAGCGTATGCCGGCGGTTTTGGATGCGGGTGCAGTTACGGTAGGAGGAACATACGTAAGTAAGAGTGTGGCCAGGAGAGTAAAAGAAACGCTGCCCGACGGCAGAGTTATTCTGTACGATACAAACAACAGTACCTATGATTTTGAGGTAATGGATACACCTACAATCAGAAGGTATGGAGCTAAAGCTCCGGCCTGGAATACGTGGAAATAATGTTATGATGATCAATTCTATGAATATGAGAAAGATACAATATATAAATAAGGCAATGACACTGGTCTTGGCCCTGTTGTTCGTACAACTGGCAACAGCCGGAACAGGAACGGAGCAGAGATCTCCGGCGTTCATTGAGTTTCAGAAAGCCGGAGCCCTGTGGTTCCATACGGGGAACGGTGCCGGACTTGTTCTGGACGGATTGAAAGGTTTTAGTATGCTGGAAGCATCGTATAAAACCACAAACGGAGATTTTAAAAGAGTACAGGAAGGAGATAAGGAAAACGTAATTGGTTTTCTGGCAGAAGGAGGACAGCAGCTGGGGAAATCTTATGCTTGGGGACAGTTTGCATACAACAACGTCACCGTACGTGATTCTCGTTTTAACACGGCCATGCTGGATCCTTTCTGCGGAGTGCCTTTTTACCCCGTAGATCCTAACGTAAGTGACTGGAAAAAACAGAATTACAATTTGCAAATGAAAGTAGCCAGCAGGCCTTTATGGGAAAAGATACTTCTGGGAATTCAGGCAGATTATTTTGTACATACGGGAGCCAAGCAAGTAGACCCGCGCTCTGAACAATATTTTTATTCACTGCAGGTAAAGCCGGGAGTGGTTGCCTTTTTTGGAGATCATCAGATAGGAGCCAACTTTGCTTATGAGAACACCATACGTGAAACTAGGAAGCATACCAACAGTAATAACCAGGTAGACCAACCTGTTTTTGTGATGAAAGGCCTGGGGAACCATTATACTTCTGTCATAGGTGGATTGCAGTCCTTGGGTAGTTTTCATTACAAAGGAAACTTGTTGGGAGGAGAACTTCAATATGCGTACGCTGTTTCTTCTATAAAGTTTCTGCTTAATGGGGGATATACTTCCAAAGTGGAAACGGTAATCAGAGACATATCAAAACCCAGAAAAGAAGGTACGCTCAAAGAAGAAAAAATATATGCCAACCTGGCGGCTGTAGCACAAACAGACGACCTGCACCGTATTGATTTTTCCTATGCAAAGGACAAGGTTAAAGGTATTGAGTTTGTACAGGTACTGGACCTCACTTATGAAGTACAGCAGTGGGTGGATGTGTATAGCAGCATCCGTTCTACGTACGAACAAGATCAAATGAGCTTTGCGTATACTTATTACAAGGGTACAGACAATGCCTACTTATGGAAAGCAGGGCTTACGGCAGATTATTTGTTGAATGACGACTTGTACATCATGCCGCAATCTCTGATGAAGATTAAGAACTTGTATGCCGGAGTTAATGGAGGCATCAACATCAAGGCAGGGAAAAACAGCCTGTTGACTGTTGGAGCAGATGTGATCTACAAGCACAACATGGACGGAAAGTATGTGTATGGCGGAGCAGATCCTCAATCCGTTGTTATCACGCAGTTCATGACCCCCGATTTTGAATACCTGACTCAAAGCTTTTATAAGATAGGTGGCCAGGTAAACTTCTTCACCGCTTTTGGTAAGGAAAAGAAAAGTGGGGTATACGTGAAGTTGGCAGCCGATTATTACAAACCTGTAAAAGAGGAAGGCAACAGGATCCTTGCCTCGTTTGGATTAGGTTTCACCTTTTAACGGCTACCTTTACCCAATAAAAAAAGCCCGGAATAATCCGGGCTTTTTTTATAAGCTGTCACCAGCCTATTATTCGGTCAATTCGTAGCCCCAATCAATGCCTTTGAGTGTGGCGGGAACGCCCGTTTTCATCCAGACCGGCATGGGAGCTCCCTTCAGGTAATGGTTGAAGAATTGCTCCAGACGGATACTCAAGTCTTTGGAGTTTGCTCGTCCCCTAAGGTTGTGGGCTTCTTTGTTGTACTGTAACATCCACACAGGTTTGCCCAACCTGCGCAGGGCAGTGAAATACTCAATACCTTGGTACCAGGGAACGGCTTCGTCTTGGTCGTTATGCATAATAAGCAACGGGGTTTCTACTTTGTCGGCAAAAAACAAAGGAGAGTTTTCAATATACAGGTCAAACCTGTCCCACAAAGTGGCTCCAATGCGGCTTTGTGTATGTTCATATTGGAATTGACGAATCATTCCCGATCCCCACCTGACGCCGCCATAGGCACTGGTCATGTTAGATACGGGAGCACCGGCACCGGCTGCTTTCCATTTGAACACATGGGGTTGGGTAACCATATAGGCTACCTGATAACCGCCCCAGCTTTGTCCTTGTATGGCAACGTTGTCGCTGTCTATCCATGAGTTTTCAGCAATCAGCTTTTTCACTCCGGGTACTATGCAATCCATGGCGCTTTCTCCCGGATGACCTATTTGATAGACAATATCCGGAACAAAAACAATGTATTCGTTGCTTACGAAAAACGGAATGTTGATGGTGGAACGGCTGGGGGCCGGAGCTCTGTAGCTGTGCAGGCCCTGTGAACTTCTTTCATAGAAGTACAGAATCATGGGGTATTTCCTGGAGGGGTCAAAGTTTTCCGGTTTGTATAGAATCCCATCCAG
>DUNA01000033.1 GCA_012839605.1 Bacteroidales bacterium | reverse complement strand
GATCTTGTTTCTAACACTTCATGCTACAGCCAATATCACTCTTTTGTGGGGAAAAGAAGCCTACGATGCAGTCACCCATTTTATGGGGACAAATCCATTTATACAAGCTATGGTTCCTGTACTGGCCCTCGGTTTTTTGGTGCATATAGGATTGTCTTTCCTGATTTCTTACAGCAATTGGAAAGCAAGAGGTGCCGTAGGATACAAGTCGGGGCACAAATCCAAGGGACTAGGGTTTGGGCATTGGTCCTCCCGCAATATGTTGATTCTTGGAGTGGTGATTGTGGGGTTTTTGGTCCTGCATCTTTCTCAATTCTGGATAAAAATGCAATGGCAGCAATGGATAGGCGGAAATCCTCAAAACGGATACGTATTGGTTACCCACACACTAGGCACACCTTGGGTGGCTGTTAGTTATATCATTTGGTTTGTAGCGCTGTGGCTGCACATCAACCACGGTTTCTGGTCTGCTTTTCAAACGCTGGGACTGAGCAACAAACAGTGGCTGCCTGTCTTAAGAATAGCAGCCTTTCTCTATTCCACTTTTCTTTTTGTGGCCTTTTCCTTGATTGTGATTCGGTGTTTGTTTATTCCCTCCCCACTTGCCTAAAATAGTATTCCATATGGCGTGCTACACGCATGACATCGCGTCTCATGCCGTCTATTAAAAGGGGATTGTCGTTGTAATCCAACGTGATTTTATCTTCAAATACCCTGAACAAACGCATATCCCAACGACTTGCTCTAAACACCATCACTCCGTTTTCATCTGAAAACAAAAGAAACCCGGCTTCTGCGCATATTTTTGAGATCATTTCTTTATCTTCTGCGTTAAACCGACCCACCGGAATGTCTTTTTTAATAAAGCCTATAAAAGGATAGACAGCAGAAAAAGCAATGATCAATAAGATCAAATTCCTCTGAGAATCGGGGCGTATGAGCTCCCAAAAAGTAATTTCTTGGCTTTTGGATGTGAAGTACACAAGTGCCAACAGCGCCAGAATAAAAACCGTATAAAACACAATGTATTTTACTACACGGCGTAGGTAGATACCCAAATTAAAGCCTTTCATATGCGTAAGGTTTTGATTGCTGAACAAATGTAGGTCTTTTTTACTACTTTTGTATGACTAACACTTTCAAACATGGAAAAACAACTGAAAACCATTGTCATTATCCTGGCTGCTGTAGCCGTGCTGCTAGCCGGTGCATTAACCTGGATTTGGATTGACCGCGGCGGTGTCATCAAAGAATTGAACCTGGAAAAAGAAGACCTTACACAACAAATGGTTCAATTGCGTGCAGATTACGATTCACTGAGCACAACAAACGATACCCTCAACTTGCGTCTGATGGAAGAAAGGGAGAAAATAGACTTGCTCATTGAGCGTATCAATAAGACAGAATCCACCAATCGTGTACGCATGCGTGAATACGAAAGAGAACTGGGAACCTTACGTAGCATCATGCGCAGTTACATCCACCAGATAGACTCCTTGAACACCTTGAATATTGCTTTACGTAAAGACGCATCGCAGGCTCGGGAAGAAGCCAGTCGTGCCACACGACAATATCAAGAATTGCAGAGCACTACAGAAGAATACGCACGTCAGGTGGAATTGGGTGCCCAATTGAAAGGGCGTGATTTTGTTATGACCGGAATCACAGAAGCAGGCAAAGAGTCCAACCGTTCCAGCCGAATCTCAAAACTAAAAGTATGCGGCAGCCTGATTGAAAACGCCATCGCTCCCAAAGGACCTGCGTACATATACCTAAGAGTTAAGGGACCGGATGGGATTTTGCTGACAAACCCGGACCAAGGTGTGTTTAACGCCGCAGGAGAGCAACTGGTGTATTCTGCCGTCCGAGAAATTGACTACCAAGGAAGCGAAGTGGAGTTTTGTATCTTCTTTGGTGGAGTAGGCTTTACCCGAGGCATTTACACTGCAGAAGTCTTTACGGCTCATGGCAAAATTGGAAATGCAGATATCCTTTTGCGTTGATTTACGTCCATTTCCCTTTTTGTAAAAGCCTCTGCTCTTATTGCAATTACTTCTCCGTCACAGCATGCGAGGATATACAAGATGTGGTAGCCGCCATACATCAAGAGTGGTTGCTAGAGCGGGATGCATGGGCTCCGTTGCTGTTTAACAAGCATTCCAACAAACACCATACGTTGTATATAGGAGGCGGTACGCCCAGTCTTTGTCCGCAACAAGATTTGCAACCGCTAGTCACATCTCTTATTCAAGATAGTACTGTTTACTCCGGAAAAGCGCCCATAGAATGTACGTTGGAAGCCAACCCGGGAGACCTCTCCCCTTCATCCTGCCGAGCGTTGTTAGACATGGGAATAAATAGGTTGAGTATAGGCATCCAGTCTTTTTTTGATCAACACTTACAAGCTATGGAACGCCGTCATACGGCAGCAGAAGGCAAGGAAACCATAAACACGGCTAGAGAAGCCGGTTTTACCAATATTTCCATAGATTTGCTGTTCGGATTTCCGGGACTTACACAGCACCAATGGCAGGAAACGCTCCTGCAAGCGGTCGAATCAAAACCGGACCACATAGCAGCCTACCAGCTCTCTTTGGAGCCCGACACTCCTTGGGGAGAAAGCCAGACATTGCCTCCACAGGAAACGTGCTTGCAGCAGTATGCAACACTACAAGAAATACTAACAAATCATGGTTACTTGCAGTACGAAGTGTCTGCTTTCTGTTTGCCCGGGAAAAAGGCCCTGCACAACAGCGCTTACTGGCAACGCATTCCCTATATAGGACTGGGGCCTGCCGCTCATTCTTTTAATGGGAAGGACCGTTATGAAAACGTAGCCGATATTAACAGATACATAATGGGGATACGTAAAAAAAGTCCGTATCGTACGTACGACCGTTTGCTTCCGTACAACGTACATAACGAATGGATTCTCCTGCAACTGAGGACTACAACCGGTTTTTCTTTAAAACAATTGTTGGAACGCGAAGGACAAGAAGCCGTAACCGGTTTTCTCGAAAGAATTACTCCCTTACAAAAACAAGGATTACTTATCAAAGAGTATGACCGTGTGTACATTCCGGCCCATGCTCTTTTTCTGTCAGATTATATCATAAGAGAGTGTCTGCTGCCATCTTGATGGCTCGGTACACGTCTTCTCCGTACGTTTGAATGAGCGGTTCTTTACAAAATTCAAAAACACGTATATCCTTTTGCAATCCCAACTCCCGTGCAGCACTGCATACGTACCAACGGTGGTAGTTTAAACCTATGGTGCCGTTAGACAGCTTTTGAACACGAATGGGGTATAACCAACAAGAAATGGGTTTGCGCCAAGGAGAACCGCACTCTGTCCAATACTTCTCTATAGCGCACATACAAATGTCTTTGTCCATATAAGAGTATGCACAATCTCCTTTGCCTATGAGCGGAGTGACGGCGTCGTCTTCTATGTCTATGACCCAGCGTCCTTGCTTTTGAACAGCCTCTACTCCTTCCGATTGCATGTAAGGTATAAAGCGTTGCCATTCCTTATCCAACCTCTCACACTCCTCTTTTGTCAAGGGAGCGCCGCTGTCTCCTTCTATACAACACGCTCCTTTGCATGCCTGTATGTCACAACAGAAATACTCTGTAAGCACCAATTCGCTTACAATGATTTTATCTGAAACAACTACCACGCTTATGTACCCATCAATTCGTGTTCAAGCGCTTGTGGCAAAGTACCTTCATCTGTGTCTCCTTCTTCCAACAGTACCGGATACGGATCCAATCGCATATCCTCACCATACGTATCTTTCACCTCTTGCGTAAATTGGTTAATCAGCGCCATGATCTTACTTAAGTCTACTTTTTCTTCTCTAAGAATATCTCTGTCCTGGATATACTGCAACGTCTTCATAGACCTTGTTGTAGCCTTTACATTGAATGCATACCACATTTCTACGTATTCCAAGTCCAATTTCACCAAGGCTTCTTGCTGTTTGGCATCCAATTCTTCAAAATCCACTTCCAAGAAAGGTTCCGCCTGTTCGTGCATCTTTACACAGGCTGCTGCTAATTTGTTGACGTCTTTTTGCGCTTGAAGTACAAATTCCTTCAATTCTTTATTTTTCTTTAACGACTGCGGCATTTCTATATCAAGGCGCGGTACGTCCGTAGTGGTTTTACAGGCTGTCAAACCCATCAACACCACTGCCAATACTACAATTTTTCTCATGTTGTTCTTTTATTTCAAACACAAAGGTAACAAAAAAAAACCGCCCTGTAAGAGGGCGGTTCTATAAGAATATTCAATGATTACTAAAAGCGGAATCCAATTTTAAGTTGCGGAAAGGCAAAGAATTTAAATTGCATTTCGTATGCATTGTATTCTTGCCCGTCTGCATACATACGGACTGCAGCATAGTAATAATTGAAAGGACGTACCTCAAGAGCAATGTTCATACCGGGTAAGAAATTGTATTCTACCCCGGCCGTGATGGCTCCGGATATTGCATATGCTTCTCCTGCACGTCTATCGAGCGCATAAAGCTCTATGGGATCGGTGTATCCACCTTCTACCGGAATTTCTATGCCGGTATATGGTAGATAGGCTTGTACCCTAGCGTGTTGGAAACCTCCCAATACGCCTATATAGGGGAATAGCCTGCCGTTACAGTTGTTGAAATAGTAGTCTGCCCCAACATTTACCAAGTATTTGTTGGTCAGCCTGCCTTCCACCCACTGTATGCCACCTAAATCCAATAAGCCTCCACTCTCCAGGTCAATGCCTTCAATATAATCTCGCTGCGGGGTTACATCTATTTGCATTGCAAACATGGAGTGCAATGCCAAGCGGTTTGTCAGGAAGTATTTTGTTTGAATTCCGGCAATATTGGCTGCTGAATTGTTATTCAAGCTGCCCATTTGCAGATAATACCCCACACTATTCCCCATAACCGGGTCTATGCCCAGTTCGTTACCCGGCAAATAACCGGGCAACAAGGGTGTGAGATTGTCCAGGAACTCAAAATATAAATTACCCCCCATTACCGCAGACACTTGCACCTGTCCTGCACGCGGAGCATATACAGCACTTCCGGAGCGTTCCGCCGGTTGTGCCCCTAAGGACACAACCGTTAGAACAGCTATCAGAAATATGCTAAATTTTTTAGTCATTATACGCAAATCTTATCCGTATGTTAGAATCCGTATTCTGCAAGTAATTTGGCGCGCATAGCATCCAGAACGGCAAGTTGTTCTTGCAACAGAGCAATTTGGTCCAGATATTTTTCAACTTGAGCGTGGTACCATGGTGCTAAATCTTGCGGGATCAAGCCTTGCTCCAGCATTTCCAGTCTAGCTAAAACTTCTCTTAACTCGCTTTCTTTTTCAATCAGTTGAAGTTCTGCAGCTGATTTTGCACTTATCAAACCATCCTCAGCAAGAT
>DUNA01000090.1 GCA_012839605.1 Bacteroidales bacterium | reverse complement strand
GTGCGGTATTCTCTACTTACTACCCTCCCCAGAAAACACGAAAAAGCCCTCTTTTTCCCGAGGGTAGTAAGTACTCTAAAATCACTGCCTCTGCAAAGTCTTGATTTGCAGTGCCTTGTGAAGAGGTGCGGTATTCTCTACTTACTACCCTCCCCAGAAAACACGAAAAAACCCTCTTTTTCCCGAGGGTAGTAAGTACTCAAAAATCACAGCCTCTACAAAACTCTGACTTATAACATCTTGTAAAGAGGTGCAATATTCTCTACTTATTACCCTCCAATATAAGCAGGTGCTCAGCAATCTGTACGGCGTTCAGGGCGGCGCCTTTGCGGGTGTTATCGGCAACGGTCCACAGTTCCAGTCCGTTTTCTATGGAAGGATCGCGTCGGACGCGTTGAAATTAGATTTAAGACTTGGTGCCGCGTCACTACGGGTTTATTCTTGGTCGTTTAGTAGTACCTCATGGACCCACGCACTAAATGTATAGCACTTATCATATTGCATCGTAAGTGAGTGTTTTTTTATTACATTTACAGCAGTATTTGTAACTGGCTTAGTTTTTTTAACACACTGTCCATAAGCCCAAATACACACATTTCCCCCTTTTTCCTATTGTTAGACATATTAAAAACATGTAGTATGAACAAGGATACAAACACACAGGTATCTCCCGGCAGCGGGAGAGAACCGGACAGTTACACTCCACCTATCCTAGAGGTTACAGACATATTCGTAGTACAAAACGTATCAGACGAAGGTAGTATGATTCTTCCGTCTATGGACGGCGAATATTATTAGGCAACAGTAACACACAGAGTATTATGAAAACAAGCGCTTTAATCAAAGCTACAGTTTGCTATGCAGCTGTGCTTTTGCTGACGGGTTGTATATTTGACAGCCTGATCAACCTGGAAGAGGACTTATCAGCCACAGGCAGAACCATCACAATAGAAGTCGCCGTGCCCGATGAGAACCCCCAAGACGCTCCCCAAACACGTTTATCCTTGGAAGAGGATGGTTTAAACATTATTATGGCCTGGGAAGCAGGGGACAACATCTACCTGGTATTCACACAGGAAGGTGCGATCAAAGGCAAACAGACCGTAACTCTGACGACCGGAAACATCAGCAACGAAGGTAAAAAAGCTGTATTTTCTCTTGTAATTCCGGAGGCTATCACGGAAGGAACTTTTAATCTGTATGGAGTATGTGGAGGAGAAGGATTTGCAGGAGAGGAGAGTTATGAACTGTACCTACCCGAGCTACCTTGGAGCGGAACACTTGCCCAGGTACAGAATAAAAAAGTATCGCTGTTACGGTTTGCAGTTGATAATATCAATATAGCCAACCCTTCTGTATCAGCTGTTTTTGAACATGTAGGCTCGCTCTTCCACATTGCTTTTAAAAACAGCGGTAGCAACACCCTGATGGACATTACGAAGGCCGAGTTGACGGCAGCTACAGCCATTCAAGCATACCAGAACATCGGCAGTGCAACGTATAATCCTGTTACAGGAGAATTTTACGGAGTGACAACAGCGGGTACATCGCTGCCTTTTGTTTTCACTTCAACAGATTTACCCATGAACGGTATTCTGCATTTTTGGGGCTGGCACGCACCTGTAGCCAATCAAATTTGGCCTGCACTTAGCTTACAAATAACAGCTGACGGCGGTCCTTATACCAGCACCAATGCCAGGCCGGCACGTATTACGGCCACGGCATGTGGTAAAGCGTACCATTTTTATGCCGTTATTAACGATGCTACTCTGAAGTTTATTGACACAGATAGTGAAGGTTATATTATTGACACCCGAGACAACAATATCTATAAGACCGTAACCATCGACAGTCAAACCTGGATGGCTGAGAATCTAAAATTTCTGCCATCTGTGAGCAATCATTATGAAGGAAGTGATTCGTCTCCTTATTATTATGTATACGATTACCAAGATGGTGATGTAACAGAAGCAAAAACCAAGACAAACTACCAGATTTATGGTGTTTTGTACAACTGGCCAGCAGCTATGGCCGGTGCTTCAAGCAGCGATACTAATCCCAGTGGCATACAGGGTGCCTGCCCGGCCGGCTGGCATCTGCCCAGCGATGCAGAGTGGACGCAATTAACAAATTTCTTAGGAATAGTAAGTATTGCCGGGGGAAAAATGAAAGAAACCGGCACAAACCATTGGAAATACCCCAATGAAGGGGCCACAAACGAAAGAGGTTTTACAGCTCTTCCTGGTGGCTACCGATCCGCCTATGATTATTTCTACTACATAGGTGAATACGGGATTTGGTGGAGTGCTACGCAGGGCGATTACAATTCCGTCTACAGACGGTACTTGGGCTACAATTATAGTGATATAGGCCGTAACATCGATAATAAGGATGATGGGTATTCTGTTCGATGCGTCAAAGATTAAGATTGAACACAGCTTTTTTCACCGAAAAACCTTCTTTTCAATGTAAGCAGGGCCTCGGCAATTTGTACGGCGTTCAGAGCGGCGCCTTTGCGGATGTTGTCGGCAACGGTCCACAGTTCCAGTCCGTTTTCTATGGAAGGGTCACGGCGTACGCGGCTTATGTACACGGCGTCGGTTCCTTTTGCGGTGAGGGGAGTGGCGTATCCCGCATCTGTCAGTTCCAATCCCGGGAATGAAGACAGCAATCTGCGTACTTCTTCCAGGGTAAACGGACGGGTTAGCTGCACGTTCAAAGAGACACAATGCGCTCCGTACACGGGTACCCGTACTGTAGTGGCCGATACTCCAATGGAGGAATCGTTGAAGATCTTCTTTGTCTCGTCCATCATTTTTCGTTCTTCTTCCGAATAGCCGTTTTCCAAAAAATCCCCGATTTGCGGAATGACATTCAGGTCAATGGGGCAGGGATATGGACTAACCGGGTTGATGTGGTAGTTGTTTGACTGCCGACAGGTTTGGGTGTGTTCGAGTTCCGGCTGTGCTTGTCGGGTTTGGGTGTGTTCGAGTTCCGGTCGTGTTTGTTGGGCTTGGACGCGTTCGCGTTCCAGCTGGGCTTCGCCTTTGCGGCCGGAGCCGCTGACCGATTGGTAGGTGGCAGCGACTATGCGTTGCAGCCCAAAGGCTTTGTGCAACGGCGCCAGCGCCATGACCATTTGTATGGTGGAGCAATTGGGATTGGCAATCAGGCGGGCGGAAGGCTGCGACAGGGCGGAAGGCTGCGACAGGTGGGAAGGCTGCGACAGGTGGGAAGGCTGCGACAGGTCGGAAGAGTGTAGCAGGTGTCCGTTGATTTCCGGGACTATCAGGGGTACGTGCTCGTTCATCCTCCAATAGGAAGAATTGTCGATCACCCGCCAACCTTTATCCACGAACAGAGGAGCCCATGTTTTGGACACGGAACCGCCGGCAGCGAACAACGCTATACCCGGTGTTGTTTGTAGAGCTTGCTCCAATGTAATAATCGGGATGTTTTTTCCACGGAACACGATGGTCTTTCCTGCCGAGCGGGCCGAGGCAACCGGAATCAATCGCTCTACGGGAAAATTTCGTTCTTCCAACAACAGGATCATGGTTTCACCTACCCGGCCGGTGGCACCGGCAATGAGAATCGGAATCTTTTTCATACGCATTGGAATATATCGTTAATCAGGC
>DUNA01000032.1 GCA_012839605.1 Bacteroidales bacterium | reverse complement strand
CGGTAGGCATCCATGCCGCGAGAGTAAAACAGCGGCAGCGGTCCGTTTTGGATACCGAAGGATTGGTCAATGGGAATCCAACCCACTCCTTCCAAATACGCCTCGGCCCAATCGTGCAAATTGATTTCACCCGGATGCAACATCCATCCGCTTTCCCAACGGGCAGGAATACCCAGGCTTCTGCACATAGATATGAACAGCAGGCTCACTTGTCCGCAATCTCCGTGTTTGTGGTCCAGCACGTACAAAGGGATGTTTTCCAAAGTGGAATATTCACGGGCACCGGCCCAAGGATACGTTTGGCTGATGTACGTGTAAATCTTTTCAAGCTGCAGGAAGGGATTTGTTTCTTCTCCTACAATTTCTTTTGCCAAAGCAGCCACGCGTCCGTCTGTAACTACATGAGGAGCCTCTGCTTTGGTGTATTTCTTGTATTCGGGATCTTCTGTGCGGTATGGACGGATGTCTTTATGGGGATCAAAATGGTGGTATTCGCCTTGTGCCTTGTACGTAAAAGAGTAAGAGAAGATTGCGTCTTGGTCTTGTACGGCCGGCTGTTCCATGTAGATAGATTTGTGGATGTAACTATCGGGAGATATGATATAGTCCTGTTGAGAGACGGACAACAATTTGAATCCGCTTTGTCTGCCTACGTCTGTTCGTGGCAGAGGCATCCAAGCCCGAATCATTTCACCTTCCGGTACGGTGTTGGCCGGAACGGTTATCGTATAACCCAACGTATGTGTTTTCTGCCGGGCATATATGCCCTTTTTGCCGCCGGTGTTCTTTACTATGGCAGGCAAATGTTCCAGCAACAAAGGCTCTTTTACGTCTACCGGAGGACCGTTAATTTTTTCAAAGCGGGCTTTGCAATCTGCATCTATCCGGAACAAATTGCGTAGCGCTCTTGAGTAGTATCGTTTTTCGCCGTTAATGACCATACCCTCCAAGGCACGCGATTCTTCCCAAGCCTTTATCTGTTCTTGCGAAACATCAGGGTAATAGGTGCGGATATACTCCAGGGCATCTTCCGGGGTTTTTGTAAAATCCAGAACAATCCTATGCATGCGGTCTATTTCCCATTCCCATTGCATTTTTTCTTCAGGGGCCAATTCTGTATGGGCTATGTACTTGCGAATCATGTGTTCCGCTTTCTTAAAGTGCCCTTCTTCTATAGCTGTTTGTATGGTTTCCGGGGTAGGTGCTTTGCCGTTTTGTCCACAAGAGGCAAAAGCAAAAACGGCCAAAACAAAAAGTGTGGTGATGCGTGTTTTCATAATCGTTTATCTAACGCGTTCTGCGTATGTTCTGGTTCTTGTATCTACTTTAATGATTTCTCCTTGGTTGATGAAGAGGGGGACCATAATTTCTGCCCCTGTTTCTATGGTGGCTGCTTTCAAGGCGTTGGAAGAAGCCGTATCGCCTTTTACGGCCGGCTCTGTATACGTAACCTCCATTTCTACAAAAGGAGGCAGTTCACAAGTGAGTACTCTCTCTTCGTCTGCCAAGAACATCATCTCTACAAGCTGTCCTTCTTTCATAAGGTCCGGGTTTTCTACCAAATCGTCTTGTAAAGCAATTTGTTCGAACGTTTCTGTATGCATAAAGTGAAAGCCCATGTCGTCCTTATAT